>CAYIZO010000079.1:0-3858 GCA_964368005.1 uncultured Candidatus Saccharibacteria bacterium | reverse complement strand
CTTCTCGTTTAAAAATAGCGGGCAAGTTAATGCGAGAACCTGAAGAACGAAGCTGTACTTCTCTTTTAATATTGGGAGTAAAAATTTCCTCCAGTCGCTGATAAAGCTCTTGCTCACTCTCTCTCATTTCCTCATACGCCTTCTCGTAAGAATTTTTATTTGCGTTTCTTATTGCTTCTTGCTTCTCGTACTCTTCGAGCTCCTCAGCAACCTTATCTCTTTTGTGTTCAGCTTCATGCGCTTTTTCTTCTGCCGCCTTTCGTTCCTTGAAATTTTTATGTGTTTCAGCAGAATGGCCTAGCAGTTGGGCCGATATTTCCTGTACAATCATGTCTTCAATCATCTCTAAAATTTGTCGTACTACTTTTTCCAGAGCCTTACCCTTTAGTGAAGGGTTCTTTTCTGCTTGTTTTTGCTTTTCTTGTTTAATATCTTTCTCTACAAGCCCTCGAGCCTCTGGCCAAATTTTGGAATAAACTATTTTATAACGTTCTTGTGCGGCAGCTTGTATCTCTTCTTCAGAAGCGCCTTCTTTCGGAAGTGTTTTTTCAACGAGTTCAACATGAGGACGAATTTTTTCATAAAGATCGAGTACCTCTTGATCGTGCTCCTTTCTGACTTCGTCGGTGAGATGAGGCTCGTACACCAAGAGACTGCAAAGTTGTGCAAATTTTGGAGGCTTACTGTCGGGAGATATACTTTTAACTTTTTCTTCCAGACCTGACAAAGATTCTCGTACGCTATCTTGGCGAGCTTCGTCTACCCATTTTCCCGCTCCCGGATAATACTCTCGAACCACTTGATCGGTAGGTCGTTCTTCTATGGCAGCCATCAGTGATTGAAAGCCTAAGTTCTGAAGTACTTTATCAGGTATGAATTCCGAGTAGCGAGTTACAATTACATGACCTGCTTCATGCGCGGCCTTTCCTTTCGCAACATTTTCGCTCGTTTCAAGAATTTGAGCTGGGATATGCACCCATTCTCGAATAGGTTTTCCGGTGCTTGGATCAAGTTCTACTTGGCGAAACCATGCTTTGTTTGCATCTTGCCCTTCACGAGCCATTTCCATTACTGTTCTTGGATCAACTTCTGTTCTTACCTCTAATTTCGGCTTACTGCTAATAGTCTGAATAAGAGTGGCTAAGCGCTCTTTAAGCCCCTCGTGGGTTTCAGAGAGATCTTCTACCGGCGGGGCTTGCTCCCCCACACTTTGTTCTAAGTCTTTCCCTTCAGGAGACATAAATTCTTCTTTTAAATACCTGAAGTCGGGATTCGCTCGATCTCATGCTTTAATGTAACAAATGAGGGGCTGAAATGCTACAAATATTCTATTATTTTAACACTTCTCATGATGTCTAAGCCATCTCAGAATTTTTAATCTTCTCTATAAGCGGGCCTTGAGTACAACGAAACAAAAAACCACCGCCGATATCAATATCGTGTGTAGTATGATGTGGGCGCTCGACTTTAATTACTTTCTCTAAAATTTCAAACTCTTTCACCATATCGTCAGAGGAATATTCGTAAGACCCATTCGGTAAGCTTTATGTTCACGAACGTATCTTACTCCCCTTTTGTTTTATTTAACTCTAAAACTAAACATCATACCTGCCTCCAAATGTTCCGAAATGTGGCAGTGCGCCATCCATTCTCCCGGGTTTGATGGGTCAAGAATAATATCGACCGTTTCTCTCGCTTTCACGAGAGTCGTATCTTTCCAGACTAGATTAGTTTGCTTTACCCCATCTCGCGCCACAACAAGGAAGCGCTGTCCATGAAAGTGGATCGGGTGTTGCATGGGATGCATTGATTTCGGATCATTGAAAATACGGATTTTAACAGGCTTGCCACGAGAAAACGACCAATCAATATCCATATTTGCCTTGCCCGTATCTTGATCAACGATTTTCCATTTGACCATCGCGGAATCCATCATGTGATTCATCATTTGACCAGTATCGTCCCACTCAATACCGTCGGGGCTTGTGGGCATCATCGATCCGCCCATCATAGTACCGTCAGGCATCACATGACCTCCATTCATACCCATCATGCCACCGGCCATATCGAGCGTCAGCGCAATGCGTTTCGTTGGCTCCGAATCGAAAATTGACCTAAAGGGGTCGACGCTCCCAGTGGTTTCCTGATTGATTTGAAGAACATTAAACTCTTGGCTATATGAAACATTTGTACGTTCATTGCTTGCAATGATGTTTCCAAGGACATACGTTCTATCTGGCGTCTTATTTTGCATTTCATATATTCCGGCGTTCGACAAGGAAACATCCACAATTGCTCTTTCCGAAGGTCCGAGAATAATGCTATCTACAAACGACGCTTTCTCAAATGCTCCACTGTCTGCGCCAACTAACTTAAGCTTCAAGCCCTTGATCGCAAAGTTGAACGGACGCGCATTGGCAGCATTGATGATATATAAACGCAGCACCTCGCCCGCCTTTGCTTCAATGCTTGGCATCTCTTCACCATTGACCAGCATCACATTGCCGTAGTGCCCCATGAGAGAGTGGCTCTGCGTATTTTTATCGAGCTCAATGACACCGTTTTCAACGGGTAGATCAGAAAGAAAGAGTGGCAACTCGCGGTTTACCGGAGGAAAATACTTTGAATCACTAGGAGTGACAATAAATGCACCGTAGAGTCCTAGTCCTTGGCCGTATACTTCTTTTGCATGCGGATGATACCAGTACACGCCAGCATCGGGGAATTTAAGTTTGTACGCAAATGACTCGCCTGGCTGCATCTCTTTTTGCTGTAGCTGTGAGCCGTCAAACGCATTGTCCATGCGCACCCCATGTGAGTGGAGAAGCGTAGGAATATCAGTATTGTTTTTAAAGTTGATAGTCACCTCTGACCCCTGTGCAATCTTGAAGGTCGGGCCGGGGATCGAACCATTATAAGCAAGCATGACTTGTTCTTTATCATTAATCATTTTAGTAACATAGCTTGCCGTGAGATTGTATGTATCGCCATTTTTTAATTCAACGACCGAACTTGCTGTTGCCTCTTGCATTGGAGTAGGCTTATTTCCGTTAAAAAAGAAGTAACCTCCCACTAATACGGCAAGACCTATAACGACATATAAAATGTTTTGATTTTTCATATTTAAATTTGCTTATTTCTTAATAACACCGCGTTGATCGCCACAATGACGGTCGAGAGAGACATAAATACTGCGGCCAGCCATGGCTGCAAGATAATACCCCAGGGCGCTAACACGCCTGCGGCAAGTGGAATCGCAACCACATTATAACCTGTCGCCCAGAAAAGATTCTGAACCATCTTGTTGTAGGTAAGACGCGAGAGATTGAATATCTTCGATATGTCTCTCGGGTCGTTTCTCACAAGGATTATGCCAGCAGATTCAATGGCCACATTTGTGCCAGCACCAATAGCGATACCGAGGTCTGCCTGTGTGAGCGCGGGGGCATCGTTGACTCCGTCTCCAACCATTGCGACCTTATGACCTTTACTTTGCAGTAATTTTACTTTTTCTGACTTTTCTCCCGGCTTAACGCGAGCAAAATATTCATCAATGCCAAGCTCTTGTGCCACCTCCCTTGCTACTTCTTCAGAATCTCCGGTAATCATGGACACCGATAAACCTGCCGCTTTTAGTTTAAGGACTGCCTCTTTCGCTTCAGGGCGCACAATATCCGCCACTTCAATAGTACCGATCTGCTTTTCATCTTTTTCAACAACGATGTCTTTGCCTCCCCTATGACCTACAAATATCGTAGCGCCATCTACTTTTGCCTCAGCCCCAGTACCGGCGATGGTCTTAAAGTCACGCACTTCTCCGAGAGAAAGTTTTCTTTTCTGAGCCTCTTTAAGTACGGC
>CAYIZO010000078.1:0-3904 GCA_964368005.1 uncultured Candidatus Saccharibacteria bacterium | reverse complement strand
CGTCGAGATTGGCTACCAGCCGAACTTCGATGTGGTCATTCAGGCCCTCAAGAAGTATGGTGAAATCCCCGAAGGTCAGTGGCGCGAGGCTTTCAAAGCTAAGTATACAAAGCCCGACGGCAATGGTCCTGTTGGGATCGCCGATGCTTCCTGGACGTTTCCGAGTGGCGACGCCAGCTTTCCGTATGTCAGCACCGGTGGCGATTCGAGCTTCAGCTGGACTGACGATGATTTCAATGGCAGCTGGCGCTGGCTCGTTCTGGCGAGCAAGTAACGCAAACTTGGGATCTTGAATACTTAAGACTCTTTAAGTACTAGATTCCTTAACTCTCGGCCCCGCATGGTCTATATGACATGCGGGGCTTTTTTATTTTTATAAAACATTTTGTATACTTAAAAATGGAGATTAGATTTATAGAAGCTCTCGGCTAGGGCTTAGAGCGATCGAAATTCGAGACTTGTTGTATGCGGAATGGTGCAGGGTACGCCTTATACCAGTGTCATCTTCAATCTCTAAAATGAATGTTACTTGGTATTCGATGTTGGTGAGCTTTAATGCTTCAAATAAGATACAACCTCGAGAGTCCGCCAGTTGGCGGATCGAAGGGCGGTGGTATAGATGACATCGGGTACATATTCCTGGACGAATCCGAATGGCAACGCCAACTTTCCGTATGTCAACACCGATGGCGATTCGAACTTCAACTGGACTGACAATGATTTCAATGACAACTGGCGCTGGCTCGTTCTGGCGAGCAACTCATGTTCATCCCCGCCTAGGCGGGGTTTCTTTTACTCTCAATGCCTTTTTGCCAACCGCCAATTTGCTTGCCGACCTCATCTAGGTGCTTTGAGATTTCTATATACTTTTTGTTATCTATCGCTTTACTTTCCCATGCAACTCGTAGAAAAAAGTTTAAAAGATTTAATTTCAAGCTTCCTTTTTGAAGGTACGGAATCTTTTTTTCTCGCGCAAGATAACTTGCGGTACAAAGAGCTTCTATGATTTCAATAAATAAAAAGTCGATTTTTGTGCCGAGTGAATACCGTAAATCTTTGGGAAAATTGCGGGGATATGTTTGCCAAGTCTTGTATACTAGGATCATCTTTTGTAAAATCGGCAAAACCCGTTGGGGGGGGGCGCGTATCAGAATTATTCTTATGAAACACGGGTTCGCTCATACATACCATGATATCATTTCTCTTGAAAATCTCATTGAGGCGTGGAGAGAGTTTATAAAAGGTAAACGAGGACGAGTTGATGTACAGTTATTCGAGAGAGATTTAATGAGAAACATTGTTATACTTCACGATGATTTGAGGGAGAGGTCATATCGACACGGGGGATATTATCCTTTTAATATTTCTGATCCTAAGCCACGCAGTATTCATAAGGCAAGCGTTCGAGATCGTTTACTCCACCGTGCTCTATATAGAATACTCTACCCATTTTTTGATAAGACTTTCATTGCTGATTCGTATTCTTGTAGGCAGGGGAAGGGAACTCATAGAGCTTTAAATCGTTTTCGAGATCTTACTCACAAGGAATCAAAAAACCACACGCGTACTCTCTGGGTTCTCAAGTGCGATATACGAAAGTTTTTTGCATCGGTAGACCAAAAGATACTACTTGATATTGTTGGCAAATATATTCCTGATAAAGAAATTGTATGGCTTATGCGCCAAGTCATTTCTAGTTTTTATTCTGTGCGTATGGGTGTTGGGTTGCCGCTCGGGAATCTCACGAGCCAGCTTTTCGTAAATATCTATATGAATGAATTTGACCAATTTATGAAGCACAAACTTACAGCAAAATATTATATTCGTTATGCCGATGATTTTGTGGTTTTGTCGCGAGATAAAAAACGGCTGGAAGAAATTTTAGAACACAGTAGTGATTTTTTATGGAGTCGTTTGAAGCTTCAATTGCACCCAAATAAAGTATCGATACAAACACTTGCATCTGGCGTTGATTTTCTTGGTTGGGTACATTTTCCAAATCACAGAGTTTTACGAACAGCCACAAAAAAAAGAATGTTTCGAAATATTAAAACAAAGAACTGCAATGAGAAAGTAGTCGAGTCGTATTTGGGCTTATTGAGCCATGGGAACGGTAGAAAGCTTAAAGAAATAATTCAAGAAAATTTTTAGGCAAAAAAAGATCCCACCGAGGTTGGATCCTGGGTGGGAGTGCTGTTGAGAAAATTGTGGAAGGTGCGGAGTGGAGGTTGGGTTGCAGAGAGAAAGGGTTTTTGTTGGTGTAGAGACACCTGGCCTTTTTTTGGTGAGGACGATGTCCTCTCTCTTCGCGACCCGTATCCACGGTTGAGGTCTGTCCCTATATTATCGCGAATATTTGTTTACAGATAGTGTACATATAAAGAAAGCTGTGAATAACTTTAATATGATGAAAACACTATACAGGCAGTAAGAAAATTGGAGAGATTTTTATCTTTATTGAATTTTTAGTTGTGATCGAAGAGTTATGCAGGCTTTGTATATATAAAAAGTAGAAGAAGCAATTGGATTATTTTAGTGAAGAGGTTGAGACGCCTTGCACAGAAAGGAGTGGGATATTAAAGATGTAAATCAAAAAGAAGTTAGTGGGCTCCATAGAGTTGTGGTGCACTGAAGCTCTTTGTTTAAAATGGTTCAGTCTTTTGTGAAAAGTTAAAAATAAAAAATATAATATTTTTTAAAGAAACATTTAAATAGGTAGGGCCTCGAGGACCTCTGTATTTTCGTGAGAAGATTAAAGAGAGAGTTTTTCAAGGGAGTGGATTATTTTGGAGAATATAACCGGGAGGTTTTTACTTAGTAGGACGTAAGAGTAGTTATATTCAAAAAACTAAATAAGTAAATATTTTAAAATGTACTTGTATAAATTTTATCGCATAAGATGTTAAATCTTTCTGTTAATGTTTCCATGTAATAAATTGAGTATAGTGTGAGACGGAGCTACGTGAGGCGGGCTTCATTAGAATTTTTCACTGCGTATATAAAATAAGTATTATAATTGAAGCTGATACTTCTTCGTAATGATGTAATTTGAGATATAAATGGTTTGCAGTGGGGAGTGAATGATAGAGTTTAATAGATGTAGATCGGGTTGCGCATTTATCATATTCGGAGTATTGTATAAGACAAGCGCGTCGCGCAAGTCTATCTCACCACAGTGTAGTAAATACACTTGGTCTTGGAGCTTTGGCAGAGTTTCTTAAAATCATAAAAGAAAAACATAAGCTTCTAGCGTTATTATAAATAGGCGACGCTTAGGTAAAATAAAAATGCAAAACAAACCAAAAAAAATAAAAGTGGAACAGTCCGCGGGCGCTATTTTGTTTCGTAGGCAGGGGAGGAGAGTATTGTATTTATTGTTACAACATACTCGAGGTCATTGGGCTTTTCCAAAAGGTCACGTAGAGCAGGGTGAGCGATCTATTGATACGGCGCGTCGTGAGATAAAAGAAGAAACTAATATTTCTCGCATTCGATTTTTTCCAAATTACAAAGAGACTATTCGCTTTCGTTTTCAGTGGCCGCCAAAGTCTGCAGACGCTGAGTCGCGTTTAAAATTCGTTGTGTTTTATTTGGGGCAAGTTTTTAGTGAGAATGTAAAAATTTCAGAAGAGCACAAAGATTTTCAGTGGGTGCCATATGATAGAGCTATGAAAATACTCAAACATCGTAATGTACGAGATCTTTTAGAAAAGGCTCATGCTTTGGTTCTAGCGAATAATCAAAATCCACAACCAGTAGTATAGTTATAAATCTGAATAACAAAAATCCCCCGCTCGGGGGATTTTTGTTATTTTTGAGCTGCTTGTATAATTTTTTGAAAAACTGTTGGGTGGTGTTCTGCGAGAGTCGCGAGGATTTTTCGATCGAGAACAATTTTTGAAGA
>CAYIZO010000077.1:0-3915 GCA_964368005.1 uncultured Candidatus Saccharibacteria bacterium | reverse complement strand
TATCAGTAAAGAATTTTTTGAAACGACACAAATTTGATTATCCAAGCGCGAATATAGCCGACATTGAGGCGAAAATCGCTCCCATTTCGGAGTCGTTCAAAAACATTTTGCCGATGTCGTTACGACATAAAATTGCCGCACATGTAGATCAAGAATTTAAGCACACTGATTTTACAAGCGCGTATATCGTTCCAGAATCGGTTACAAAATATGTTTCGGTTATTCAAGAATTGAAAGAAGTATTTTTTGAGTTTACAAACTATACGCGAAACGATTACCCACACGGTCAAATTTTAGAGCAATCAAAAGCGGCCGTTGAAAAAGTCGTTGGATATTTTGAAAATCATTCAAAGTATGATAATTTTTTAAAATAAAATGCCTAAAGACACATCGTTTCATGATTATGTAGTTTATGATCTCTTGGGCGATGCCCAGGGTGTTAGTAGTCGAGCTATGTTTGGCGGGTGGGGGTTATATAAAGATGGAGTAATTTTTGGGATTATTGTAGGTACAGAGCTTTATTTTAAGGTAGGTTCTGAAAATCAAGCATTGTTTGAGCAAATGGGCAGCCATCCATTTCAGTATTCAAGAAGTAATCGTAAAAAAATCACTATGGCGTATTGGTTTGTTCCCGAGAAAGTGATGGAAGACAGGGAAGCATTGTATAGTTTAATAGAAAAATCCGTTGCTATAGGTCGCAAAAAAAAGTATGATTAAGCATATATTCTATGCAGAATCCTACACAGATTTCTCTTGAACAACTTAAAGAACTCCTTGTTAAGCCGGGCTTTGTCTCTGAAGAAAATTTCAATCAAGTAGTTCAAGAAGCAGAAGCATCTCATGCCTCAGTCACTGAAGTATTACTCTCGCGTGATTTAATAAAAGATGAGCAACTCGGGCAACTTATCGCCGAGAGTTTGGGTTTCCAATTTATAAACTTACGAAAAGAAAAGATTGATGACATCATTTTTCATATGGTGCCTGAGCTTGTTGCACGAAGTCGTGGGGTAATAGCTTTTGCAAAAGGGCCTGAGGGCGTGAAGGTCGGGTTTTTAAATCCGGGCGATACTGAGATGTTACATTTCCTTGAAAAGAGAATGGGCGAGCATATTATCCCGTTTATGATCACTGAGCATGACTTGCAAGAGGAGCTCGGCAGGTACAAGGGTAGTATGGCCGATGCATTTGTCGATATTTTTGCAAAGTTAAAGAGTCAGACAATAACTCGCGAAGAGCGCGATGGGCTTACGATTACGATGGTTGATACGCTGTTGCAATATGGATATCGCAATAAAGCATCTGACATTCACATCGAGCCGTATAGGCGAGAACTCCATATACGATTTCGTATCGATGGTGTAATGCATGATGTATTGCAAGTACCAAAAGATGTTGCTGAATCGATTTTGACACGCATTAAAATTTTATCGGGTATGCGTACCGATGAGCATCGTGCTGCACAAGATGGTAAGTTACAATTTGATGCGAAAGAAGAAATGGTAGATGTCCGCGTATCTATCGTGCCGGTGGTTAATGGTGAAAATGTCGTATTGCGATTACTTTCGGCGAAATCCCGTCAGTATAGTTTGACCGATCTAGGTCTTGGCGAAAAAGATTTAAAAGTTATTGACCGGGCAATGAAAAACCCACACGGTATGATCTTGGTGACGGGGCCGACAGGATCAGGGAAGACTACTACTGTGTATGCAATACTTAAAATATTAAATACGCGTGAGGTTCACATCGCTACTATTGAAGACCCCGTCGAATATGATATTGAGGGCGTGAGTCAAATACAAGTTAATGTGCGCACTGATCTTACTTTTGCGAAAGGGCTTCGCGCTATCGTACGACAAGACCCCGATATTATTATGGTGGGAGAAATTCGTGATGAAGAAACGGCAGGCATTGCGGTGAACTCGGCTATGACTGGTCATCTTGTATTGTCTACGCTACATGCAAACGATGCGGCTACTACTTTGCCACGACTTCTAGATATGCAGATTGAACCATTTTTAGTCGCCTCAACTATCAATGTGATTATCGCCCAGCGTCTTGTACGAAAAATTTGTGAGCGATGTAGGGCATCATATCAGCCGTCTGAGAAAGAGAAAAACGCATTTGAAAACGATCAACGTATTAAGGGCGCGCTTGAGATCTTTCACAAGGGGACTATTGATACTGCGCGATTGTATCGTGGCTCAGGGTGTGCGGTATGTGCAAATACTGGGTACGCAGGCCGCGTAGGAGTTTTTGAGGTACTTGAGATGACTGATGAGATCAGGTCACTTATTACCGCACGAGCGCCATCAAGTGATATTATGAAAGTAGCGCGTCATGCAGGCATGACGACGATGCTTGAAGACGGTGTATCAAAAGTTTTACAGGGAGCAACGACTCTCGAAGAGGTATTACGAGTAACAAAAGAGTAAATATAAAAACAAATGAGTATGATCCCAACAGGAGGTCAATCGCGTATTAGTCAGCATGCAATAACTGAAACGACTTCAGTAATTTCGCATCAATTAAAAACCCCTCTGTCGGCAATTAAATCGTCGCTTGAAGTGGTGCTGTCTGGAGATCTTGGCGTGCTAGGCAAAGACCAGCAAGAGTATATGCAGCTTGCTCTCGATAATGTTAAGAAGATGATTACACTTGTGAAGGATTTGCTCGACGCTTCAAAAATTGAAGAGGGGAGGATGCAGCTTGTTCTTGAGCGAGTGGACCCTGTTAAAGTAGCACAAGATGTTATTAAAGATTTAAGTCCGTTTGCAGGAGCAAAAAATACAGAGATTGAGTTTCAAGCTGAAGAGGGGGTACCTCAGATACAAATGGATGTAATTAAAATGCAGCAAGTGTTTAATAATCTTTTATTTAATGCGATTAAGTACAGTCGGGGCAAGGGCCAAATTATGTTTAGTGTTAAAAAAGATGGCGATAAGGTTTTATTTGCTTGTCGTGATAATGGGATTGGTATTGCAGATAGCGATAAAGACAAAATGTTTGGGAAATTTTATCGCAGTCCTCGCGTGAGTGCGCTCGCGCCTGATGGTTCAGGACTAGGGCTCTATATTTCAAAAGCGATTATAGAACTTTCAGGTGGTAAGATTTGGTTTGAAAGTGAGGTGGATAAGGGGACTACCTTTTACTTCACATTACCAATACAATAAAGCATATGAGTACAGGGAAGACCTATAAAATCTTACTTATCGAAGATGACAAGTTTTTGATAAAATTATATAGCGAAAAGCTTGTTCGTGAAGGTTTTGAGGTTAGCATGGCGATTTCAGGCGAAGAAGGGCTAAAAAAAATTGAACGAGAAAAGCCAGATCTTATTTTGTTAGATATTATCTTGCCTCAAAAAAATGGTTTTGATATTTTAAGCGAAGTAAAATTAAATCCAAACACAAATACTATCCCTGTCATTATGCTTACAAACTTGGGTCAGGATGCTGATATAAAAACAGGTATGGATTTAGGGGCAGCTGATTATTTAATAAAAACTGACTTTTCTATTAATGATTTACCCGAGCGTATTCGAGCGGTTCTTGCTAAACATTCTCTTTAAGCATGGCGAAGCATAAGGGCGCGCTTTCAAAAGAACTTTCAATTGGTGGGGTTGGGCTTACTGATCGCGCGCTTTTTGCAAAGCATTTGGCAGTCATGCTTAAATCGGGAGTTCCGATTACTGAGGCGCTTGCGACTGCAGGGGATGCAGCATCAGGGAAATTAAAAAATATTATCCAGACAGTTCTTGCTGCGGTTGAAAGTGGGCGACCGTTATCTGCTGCACTCTCTGATCATCCAAAAGTTTTTTCGGGGCTTTTTGTGCAAGCAACATATGCTGGGGAAACCTCAGGGAGATCGGAAGAGCGTCGTGGAGGGAAAGAGTGTAGCTCTAGGTGGTCGCCGTAT
>CAYIZO010000076.1:0-3933 GCA_964368005.1 uncultured Candidatus Saccharibacteria bacterium | reverse complement strand
AGAAGTATATATTTTCGGAATCGTAACTGGCGAATTTCCTGTATTTTTTATCGTGAAGGTGTGGGCAACCCTTCCTTTCGCCATCGAGACAATGCCGAAATCAAAAGACTTTTCTTCTGATACAAGTTCGCTGTAATTCCCAGTACCAGAAAGAAGGCGCTCGCCATCCGACCCTTGCGCATACCACAAACTAATCCCATTAGGCATCCTACCCACTTTGATTTTTGCAATCTCTTTCTCCGTGGCAGTATCAATCACAGATACATCATCACTAAGTAGATTAGTCACATACACAAATTTTCCGTCTTTTGAAACAACTACACCGTGTGGTGCTGACCCAGCAACAATGCTTTGAATTACTTTCATTTCTTGTAGATCAATTTTATACACCAAATTACCCGTTGGCTGATCAAAGTAATAGCCCTGATCGGCAACAAAGACAAAGCGAGAATCAGGCGTTGGGTAAATCTGCACTGGACCTTTTGCTTCTTTCGGCAAATCAATATAATTTAATTTTTCAGAAGCAATATCATATACGGCTAAACTTTTCATGTCATATATCGAAGCCAAAGCGTATTTTCCATCCGGCGTCACCCCCGTCTGTACAGCCGCTCCTTTGAGTTTAATTTCTCTTAAAACAAAGCTTTTTATATCAAGGATTCCCAAACTTTTGCCTCCCAACATTGCAATATATGCAGTCATGCCGTCTGGTGAAATGCGGAGTCCGTGGGGTTCATCACCTTTTTTCGTAGCAATTTCTTTCTCAATCTCAAAAGTGGTAGTGTTTATTTTATACAAGATTCCTTTTTCCTGCGAAGCAACAATCGCATAGGAACTGTCTGGAGTTAGAGAAACATGAGAGAGATGAAGCTCTGCCCCTATTTCAATTCTTTTTACAATCGCGTCTGAAAATGGATCTATCACTATGACTTCATCTTGATTACCCATCATGTCCGATGCTTCATTGCCATGTCCTGTATCGGCATGGACTTTCGGTATAATCTGAAATGACATTTTCATTTTTTCATCCATTGCATTAGCGGTTACCCAGACGCTTTTATTATTTGGCGCAACCTGAATATTATGAGGCATATAGCCAACGGTCATACCGTTTTTGTCTTCGGATAAATCAATCCTTTTCAAAACTTGATTCGTCTTTATGTCTATCACTACTATTTCTCCAGAGCCCTCAATAGCAATGTAAACCTTTTCACTAATTCCTGAGCCTATTTTTTCATTTTGCTGATTCCCATAATAAACAAACGCACTAATCCCGACAATGGCGATTAGAGTGGTGGCGGCTATACTAAATTTATTTTTCATAGTTGTGTAATTATATAATCAATTATATTACTCATGCAACGACTAAATCTTTCTCAACCCGTTTCAGGAGCACTGCATTCGTAGCGACAATTATCGAAGAGATGCTCATAAGAAGTGCTGCAAATTCTGGGCGAAGCATAATGCCAAAGCTTGGGTACAGAATTCCACCGGCAACTGGTATCGCAAGAACATTATAGATTGATGCCCAGAAAAGATTCTGCTTCATCTTGCGAACTGTCGCTTTGCTAAGAGTTATCGCACGCAGTATATCAAGAGGATCAGATTTCATAAGAACAACTTTTGCGGTTTCGATCGCTACATCCGTGCCTGCACCAATCGCAATGCCGACATCGGCTTGAGCAAGTGCAGGCGCATCGTTAACTCCATCTCCCACCATCGCCGTAAATTTTCCTTCCTGTTGGAGTTTTTTAACATAGCTTGCCTTGTCCGCAGGCATCACTTCCGAAAACACTCTTTCTATACCAATTTGACTCGCCACTTTCTCTGCGGTCATTTTGTTGTCACCAGTAATCATCGCGATTTCAATGCCTAATGCTTTCAAGCGCTCTATCGTTTTTATAGCATTAGATTTTATTGGATCAGCTGCACCAATCACCGCCATGATAGCTCCATTAACAGCAAGCACCATTATTGTTTCTCCCCGTTCAAGAAATTCATTTATCTTTTGCTCCAAAACACCCAAAGCAACATTGTTATCTTTCATAAGTTTTGTCGTACCAATAAGCACCAGTTGTCCCTCAACAAGCGCCTTTACTCCCAAGCCAGAAAGATTTTCAAATTTATCAATCAACTCAGGCAACGAGAGACCTCGTTTTTTGAGCTCATCGAGCACTGCGCCAGCCAACGGATGAGATGATTTTGCTTCTGCTGCAGCGACTAAACGGAGCGCCTCATCTGCATCAAAGCCATCCGCCGTAGCTATATCCGTTACTTTTGGCTTCCCTTCGGTAAGCGTGCCAGTTTTATCGAGTACAATTGCTTGTATCTTTGAAACTTGCTCAAGAGTTGAAGCATCTTTTATAAGAATATTGTGTTTTGCGCCGAGGCCAGTACCGACGGCGACGGCAGTGGGTGTTGCAAGTCCGAGCGCGTCAGGACAAGCAATGACAATCGTAGCGATAGCAAAAGAGAGTGCCAAAAGCAATGGCGATCCAAGTATAAAATACCAGATGATAAAAACTAAAAGACCTGATCCGATAGCCCCAATAACTAAATATTTTGCGAACCTATCAGCAATTCTTTGTCCCGGTGCTTTTGAATTTTGAGCTTGTTCAACCATGCGAACAATTTGAGCAAGAGCGGTGTCTTTGCCTACTTTTGTTGCTTTGAATTTTACGGAACCCGCAGTATTAATTGAACCACCAATAACCTGATCTCCGATTTTTTTAGAAGTAGGAATTGATTCCCCACTAACCAATGACTCATCAATGGCCGTCTCGCCTTGGGTAATTTCACCATCAACGGGAACCTTGTCTCCCGGCTTGAGAATAATGATGTCGCCGAGTTGTATGTCAGAAGTGGAAACAAGTATTTCCTTGCCGTCTTTAAAGATTCTGGCTTGAGGCGGTACCAAATTAAAAAGTGCCTGAAGCGCATCCGTAGTTCCGCGTCGAGACTTCATTTCCATCCAATGGCCAAATAAGACAAAAGTAATAAGCATGGCGGCCGCTTCATAATATGAATCTGCACTGCCAATAAGAGTAAGCAAAACACTAAAACCATAGGCCGCTGTAATACCAACAGCAATGAGCACCGCCATATTGAGCGTCTTATTTTTGAGAGCAAAATATGTTGAGTACAGAAAAATCCAGCCAGAATATAAAAATACAGGCGTCGTTAAAATAAAGAGAAGCCACGGAAGCGGTATGGGAGATGGAAAATTAAGCTTCAAAAACTCGGTTCCTAAAGGCGAATACAGAATTATAGGGATTGTGAGAAAAAGCGCGAAAAAGAATTTATTTCGAATATCAATCTCCATGAGCCGCGCCATTTCCCGACCGGCAAGCCCGGTATGATCCATGCCCATAGTCATTGACATGCTCATTTTAAATTTATCCCAGAATCCCATTCTTGATACATCGCCCATTGCATGTCCCCTGTGAGTATTGTGATTATGTTGATTCATTTTATTATATGTCCCATTGAAATAAACGCTCTGGAATTCCGCCGACATTTTTGATTTTTAGTTCAACCGATTGAGGCATCGGTTGAATGGCGTTGAACACCAACACTCCCTCGCGATGGTGACCACCAGGTCCCGAGCCCTCCCAAGCAATAGGCTGATAGGCACTGCCCTTATCATCCGCGAGCGAAATCGCTTTAGTGAGATCTTGATCTAAGCTTTCGGAATGAGTATCGAATACAACAGTAAATCTCCACTGGTTAGCACTTTGACTGAGTTCAATAGGAGTTACCTTAATTGTTACTGGTAGCTGGTTGTCAGTCTTAGTCTCCCATTGCTGATTACTTTGTTCACTGTTAAAGATTCCAAAGTAGAGAAAAGCGGTAGTTGCTAAACCAATAATTATGTACAGTAAATATTTCATGCTTGTTTAAATGTAATGATTTTGTTTGCTATGTAAAAAATGC
>CAYIZO010000075.1:0-4027 GCA_964368005.1 uncultured Candidatus Saccharibacteria bacterium | reverse complement strand
TGATACGTCAGGGCATATTGGTTTCGCACGCGAGATTAAATCAATTACAGGTACCACGCTTAAATCTTCAAGTGATAGTGGAAGTAAAAAAATTAAAGAATCGACAACGCCAATTTCAAAGTTACTTACTGCGCATGCGCCTCGAGAGGGAGTTGAGCGGTATATTTTGAGCGTTGTGACAGACATAGAGGTGCGTCAATCTCCTAAATATATAAAAGAGCGATTACTCTCGTGTGGAATTCGATCAATAAATAACATAGTTGACGCGACAAACTATGTGATGCTTGAAACGGGCCACCCTGCACATGCATTTGATTATGATATGCTCGCAGATTCGAGTATAACAGTTCGATTTGCTCGTCCAGGCGAGCCTTTTGAAACTCTCGATGGTATGCATTTTAAGCTGGGAGCGCGTCATCTCGTTATTTCTGATTCAGCGGGACCACTTGCGATCGCAGGAGTGAAGGGCGGTAAAAGAGCAGGTATTAATGAAAAAACAAAACGAATTGTACTTGAGCTTGGTGTTTTTGATCGCACGCTAATTCGTCAAACATCGCGAACGCTTAGCCTTGTGACTGATGCCTCTCTGCGATTTTCGAAAGGTATCTCATCTCGTGAATTAGATAAAGTAATGACGCGTCTCGTAAATCTTATTGGGGAAGTGGCTGGAGGTAAGGTAGCAAAAGGGTTTATCGATATCAAGAAAAATATACCTAAAGTCGTATCTATTTTGGTAAATATAGACAAGGTAGTAAGTTTGCTCGGGCGTGGTGTTGATCAGACAGAAATTATTTCAATTCTTACTCGCTTATCTTTTGCAGTTCACTCGCAAGGAAAGAGGGCGTTGCTTGTAACGCCACCACTATGGAGGCTCGATATTGAAAATGAGGCGGATGTAATAGAGGAAGTTGGACGAATTTATGGATATGGAAATATTGCTTCGAGCGCTCCGCATGCCGCACTCGTACATCCTGATGAGCACGATAGTCACGCAATCTCAGATAAAACTCGTGAAGCATTTCGTGCATTTGGTTTTTATGAAATGCAAAACTACTCGTTCGAATCAAAAGCGGTTACTGCCTCCATACCTCGATTGGAATTGCAAAATCCGGCATCAGAAGAGTATACATTTTTACGAACATCGCTTGTCCGGGGACTTTTAGAAAATATTCGTGGCAATTTTCACAATGCGCGTGAATTGCGATTTTTTGAAATTGGAAATGTTTTTTGTCAGGACCGCAAAGGACCAAATGAAAGAGCTCATATGAGCGCGGTACTCGCATCACATGCAAAAGCAGACACATTATATTTTGAGGCAAAGGGAATAGTTGAGTCATTTGCTGAGCGGTTTGGTCTTACAGATGTTTGCTTTGAGGATGTCGCAGGTAAGCAAGTTTTGTGGCCATTTGCAGATAGAATATTACTACACCCATACCGTTCAGCATTTATTAAGTCTGGCGCAGAAGTCTTAGGTGTTTTATACCAAGTTCATCCCGAGGTTGGTATGAAGATTCCAGTCGTTGGTATTGAAATTTTGATGCCTGAATTTGTGCAACGTGTCGAAGAAAAGTTTGAGTTTCGTCCGATCCCTCGATACCCTTCAATTGTTCGTGATATTTCTGTAATTGTTTCTCGCGATGAAAGTGCTGAGAGTATTATGAATATTATCGAAAAGGCCGGAGGCCAGTGGCTGGCGGATTTGGATCTTTTCGATTATTATGAGGGGGATGCGGTTGGCGTAGACCAAAAGAGTCTAGCTTTTCATTTGATTTTTCAGTCTCGAGATCGTACACTTACAGACGAAGAAATAACTTTATGTATGGATCGGATTTTTGAAGCTCTTCGTCATGAAGGTTTTGAGGCTCGTATATAAACGATACTATGGCAAAAAAAGATAAAGAAAAAAAAGTAACTGAAGTAGAAGATAATAAGAGTTCGGCATCCTATGATGCCAAGGATATTTATGTACTCGAAGGTCTAGAGCCGGTACGTAAGCGCCCGGGGATGTATATCGGGTCAACTGGGGTGGATGGGCTGCACCACCTTATTTGGGAGGTTGTAGATAACTCAATTGATGAAGCAATGGCAGGATATGCGAAACATATTTCAATTACTCTTCTGCCACAAAATCGAGTTCAGGTTGTAGATGATGGCCGAGGTATTCCTGTTGATATTCATGCAAAAACAAAAAAATCCGCACTCGAAACAGTGCTTACCACGCTACACGCAGGAGGCAAATTTGGAGGCGAGGCATACAAAGTTGCTGGAGGTCTTCATGGTGTAGGTGTTTCAGTGGTAAATGCACTTTCAATATGGCTTAAGGCAGAAGTCTGCAAAGATGGTTTTTTGTATACACAAGAGTATGAACGCGGAAAGCCAAAAGCAAATGTAAAAAAAGTTGAGAAATGTGATGGTTCTGGCACATCGATTACTTTTGAGGCCGATAAAGAAATTTTTAAGGAAATTGTTTTTGATTGGGCAAAAATCATTGAACATATTCGTCAACAAGCATATCTTAATCAAGGAATTCGTATACTCATTCAAGATCAGCGCAAAAAAGGTGAGGAACGAGCATACTCATTTTATTTTGAAGGAGGTATTCGTTCATATATAAAACACCTCAATCGTTATTTTGCGCGCAAGCATGATGATATTTTTTATGCTTCAAAGACAGAAAATGAAGTGATCGTGGAAGTCGCACTACAGTATGCTGATGATCTCTCAACTCGCGAAATGGGTTTTGCAAACAATATTCATACGCCAGAAGGAGGTATGCATATCACAGGTTTTCGTACAGCACTCACGCGGGTGTTAAATGACTATGGACGCAAAAATGGATATTTTGCTAAAGATGACGACAACTTAACTGGTGAAGATGTACGCGAAGGCTTGTCAGCAATTATTTCTGTAAAAATTCGCGAGACGCAATTTGAAGGTCAAACAAAAGCAAAACTTGGTAATCCTGAAGCGCGGGGTGCGGTTGAAAAAGTGTTTGGTGAAGCATTTGCCTCATGGCTTGAGGAGCATCCAACTGATGCCGCAGGCGTACTCGATAAAGTAGTACTTGCTGCAAAGGCGCGACGTGCCGCAAAAGCCGCGAAAGAAACAATCTTGCGTAAAGGTGCTTTGGAGGGCATGACCCTTCCAGGTAAACTCTCTGACTGCCAAACTCGTAATGCAGCTGAAGCTGAGATATTTATTGTAGAGGGGGATTCTGCAGGAGGCTCTGCAAAACAAGCGCGCGATCGTCGTACCCAGGCGATACTTCCGCTTCGTGGAAAGATTCTCAATGTTGAGCGAGCGCGACTTGATAAAATGCTTGCGTTTAAAGAAATCCGTGCGCTTATAATTGCGCTTGGTACGGCGATTGCTGACGAGTTCGATATCTCCAGGCTTCGTTATCATAAAATTGTAATCATGACCGATGCCGATGTTGACGGTGCGCACATTCGTACTCTTTTGCTTACATTATTTTATCGTTACTTTAAGCCGCTTATTGAGGCGGGTTATATTTATATCGCTCAACCACCACTCTTTAAAGTTCAGAAGGGTCGAGATAGTAGGTACGCATTTTCTGAAGTTGAGCGCGATAAAATTATTGCCGAATTTCAAAAAATGAAAGCAGAAAAAGCTGACAAAAAAGCCAAAGAAGAAAAAAGCGATGAAGAAGAAGTTATTGAAGAAACAGACGAATCAGTATCTGCAGAAGCGTCAGAGAGCAGGATCAAGGGGATTTCAATCCAGCGATATAAGGGTCTTGGAGAGATGAATCCCGAGCAATTGTGGGAAACAACGATGGATCCAACAGTTCGTGTGATGAAACAAGTGAATATTAAAGACGCGGAAGACGCAGATCATATCTTTGATATATTGATGGGCGAGGAAGTCGCTCCACGTAAAAATTTCATACAGACTCACGCAAAATCAGTCAAAAACCTCGATATCTAGGGTTATCGCGGCTTAGGCTATTGCATATCCAAAGGCTTGTGATATGATGGTATTTAAAGGGCCTGCGGGCCTTTTAAAA
>CAYIZO010000074.1:0-4037 GCA_964368005.1 uncultured Candidatus Saccharibacteria bacterium | reverse complement strand
CGAAGGCGGGACTCACAAATAGTTTGCCTTCGACGGATTCTTTATTTTCCAAATAGTGTCCTGCAAAGAAACACTACTTAGTACTGTATATTTTTGGTGCTTTAAATTTTCAACGTTCTATCGGAAAACAAATCCGCGACTTTCTTTGAGTGTATGACTCCAAAAAAATCGCGGATCAGCTTAAGGTTTTAAATGTATTAGTTACCTTGTTCCGTAGTCATAATCTCCTAGGCACCATTATACTCGCCCACATAAACCTGTCAACCCATACTAAATAACGAATTAAGCCTTATTTTTCAAAGAAAAAAGGGCTTTATTAGCCCCTAAAATTACTATTGTTCTAATATCTTAATTAGTAACCCCACTTCACCAACGATTAAAGCTATATATACCACTAGGGTACATATAGCAAAGATATGTGAAAGATATCTACCTCCTGGAAAAAGTGGAAATTCAATGACCTCTCGAGACCTGTCCTCTACCATTCTTTACGCCCTCCTTTAAAACAAACTGTCATCTCGAAAATCTCTCATTTTTTTCTTGCATTTTTCACATCGATCATAGTGCCGGCGCACATCTCTTTGCCTATCGATACTGGCAATAAGCCCTCTTTCTGCTTCACTAATCTCTTTAGGTGCCGGACAAGATATGGCCCTTACTTTCATAAACTCTCTCCTTCCTGATCTTATACTCAAGGCTCTTTCTAACTTGACTCTAGTATTGCGCAACCACTTTCCACGGCTCTTCTGGATCGGATGTTTGACGCATGACCATGCCATGTATACTCGTTCCGTCCTGGTGTCGGTCTTGAGCTTCGCGAATTTCCGTCAAACGGAATAACTCTCCCGCCCTGCGAAGAGCTTCAGCGACATCTTCCACTTCAAAATCTGTCTTCTCTTCCTTTTGAACGAGACCGAGATCTCTATTAATGCCCGCGTACTGAATAGATACTATCAATCGAAATCGCATTGTACCCCTCCTTGACTAAAAATGTTCGTCCAAGTTGATACTTACGAAATTAGATTCCTTTGTCAATTATTTTTTTATATTCTAACGCGCTTGGACGAACAGTACGTTTCATGGTTTTATAGTCAATTTCAACAAGCCCAAAGCGTGGCCAAAAGCCATTTGCCCATTCAAAATTGTCGAGTAGCGACCAATAAAAATACCCGCGCACATCCACGCCTTCGTTTTTCGCTTTTTGCATCATGGCAACGTGATCTCGAATAAAAACAGCACGCTTGTCATCGGGTGAATTCGCAATGCCATTCTCTAAAATAAAAACTGGTTTTTGATACGAACCCGCTTGCTTGAGTACAAAATACAAACCTTCGGGATCGATGCCCCACTTCATATCAGAATGCGTTGCAGAAATCCGATCTGAAAAATAATAATTCACCCCCACAAAATCTTGATGATTTTTAATTTGATTTAAAAACCACTCATTGTAAAAATATTTTTTAAATGCCCCTAGTGGCCGCGAAAAATAAATCAAATTTTGCGCAATACCTATTTGAACTGAAGGATTCATTTTCTTCATAACTACAAATGCATGCCTATGCGCTCGCACAAGATTTTTATTTGCTCGAACTAATTTTAAAATCGAATGCTCACCGGGTGGCCACTCGCCCTTGAGATACCCGTGCCCCGTGTATACATTTGGTTCATTGAGCGTAATCCAAAATTTCACATCGGGGAATTCACGAGCCATTCGTTCTGCATATCGCATAAATAATTTTGGAAAATTTTTAGAAAGCACTCCACCCTGATCGCGAAGCCATAATGGAATTGTCCAATGCCAAAGCGTCACAAACGACTCAATATTGCGCTCTTTGAGGGCCGAGATTACATCACGATAATGTTGAATTTCTTGCTCATCAAACTTACCTTCCTCTGGCTCAACGCGAGACCATTCAATAGAAAACCGATGTGCATTGTGACTTAACGACTTCGCAATATCAAAATCTTCTTTATAGCGATTGTAATGATCACACGCAAAACCTGATAATTCTAAATTATGAGCGCGCTCAAATTCACTCCAATCATTTTGATTGCTACCCTCAACTTGATGAGATGAGGTTGCCGCGCCCCAATAAAATTTATCTTCCATTTAATTTTCGTATCTTCCATCTGCCCACTCAAAAACCCCTACGCCAGGGCCACAAAAATTTGGATTAATGTACCCTGGAATTGATTCAAATTTTTTTATTCCTATCACATACTTTCCTCGACCATCGTTGGGACAATTATATATCGTGCCGGTTGTACGAAAATACGCATAATGATATGTGAGGTTATTAATAGGGTCAACTGGAACCTGAGATATATAATTTCCCGCTACAAGCGCTGGAATAAAACTATAATGCCCTACGCCGCAATTCAAAACCGGATCTGGACCGTCACAATTAGAACAATCCCAACTTGTAGGTAGGCAGTTTGCATTTGAAAGATCTTGCTGCGGTGATGGGTATCGATTATTGTCCCCGTAGTACGCCTCTAACGCATTACGAATATTTCTCATATCAGCAATTCTTTTTGCGTCACGCCCCTTGGCACGCAAGGTATTTACACTTGAAAGAACAATGCTTGCAAGGATACCGATGATCGCAATCACAACAAGCAACTCTATAAGCGTAAATCCTTTTTTTCTAAAATGCATACCAACTCATACAAGTTAATACAGCAATAAGAAGCCCCCCCATATTACAAAAGATTGTCCCTACGACATCATATTTATTTTTTGCGAACCACGAAACAAATACGACATTCATGCTGGCAATAATAGCTACAATGCTAAGATATGTCGGCATCAAGTCTGTAAATAAGCCATCCCACACTAAAATACTATATCCGAAAACACTCGCGCGAGCTGCATACGCAAGAATCAAAGCCACTAAAATACCAATCCCGACTGGAACAAATGAGGGATAAAATATTCTTTTTTGAGTCATATAACTATTATAGTACTCTCTGCCTATTTCGCCACTCGTTTATTTTTTTATGATCGCCCGAAAGTAATACTTTTGGTACGACATACTTTTTACCTTTATGTTTTAAAACCTCAGGGCGCGTATATGTGGGTATACCCACGCCAAAGCGATTTTCTTCGATAGACTCTTGCTTACCTAGAACTCCTGGGACATGTCGCGCGATAGCATCAATGAGAACCATCGCCGGGAGCTCACCACCCATCAAAACATAATCGCCGATTGAAACTTCTTGCGCTTTTAAAATCTTCTTTACGCGGTCATCAATCCCTTCGTACCTGCCCGCAATCAGTACAATATTTTTATATTTCTTTACGTATTGCTTCGCAGCAATATTTGTAAACTTTTTACCAGCAGCCGACATTAAAAATACCGCGGGCTTATCTTTTGATTTTTTGATACTAGAAAATGCTTTTAAAATTGGCTCAGCTTTCATGAGCATACCAGGCCCACCACCATATGGCTTATCATCCACTGTGTGATGTTTGTCATCTGTAAATTTTCGAATATCAATTATTTCAATGGAAATTTTTTTATTTTCTTGCGCGCGCTTCAAAATAGATTCATTGAGATATGAATCAAAAATATTTGGGAATAGAGTTAAAATAGTAAACTTCATATTTTTATTATAAAACAAAACCCCGCACTACAGTGAGGGGTTTTGTTGTTTAAATACAATGATTAGAGCTTCAAATCACCCAGATCATCTATGTCACGCTTCTCCTGTTGTGGAGGGCGACGCATACCACCTTCTGGTTCCTCAATTTTGAGGGTTACACGAGCATTGTGCTTCATGCCTACCACGCGAAGGAGTGTGCGAAGTGCTTTGGCAGTGTTGCCCGAGCGACCAATGACTTGACCCATGTTTTCAGGATTGACGCGGAGTGTAAGAAGTACGCCCATCTCATCAACCTTGCGGTCAACTTTCACTGCTGAAGGATTGTCAACCAGGCTCTTGATAACAAATTCAAGAAAGTCCTGATCTTCCGGTTTGCTTGCCATATTCAAGAATACTGAATTAAAACATAACGACCTTTCCCCGGGAAGATC
>CAYIZO010000073.1:0-4040 GCA_964368005.1 uncultured Candidatus Saccharibacteria bacterium | reverse complement strand
AATGCTTGATTTGACTCCTGAAGAGCTTAAAGAAGTGGAAGAAGCCGAGGAACAATTACAAACTCAAATGCAGATTCAACAACAGCAACAATCTCAACAACCAGTTTCCGCACAAACACAGAACAATCCAATGGTTTCTCCTCAACAGAATCCACAAGAACAGGCGCTCTTTTCTCAATTAGAACAATCATTAGGCCAGTTATCAGTATGAACAAACAACAAATATTAAAATCGGTAAATAGGTTATTGGCAAATGAAATTCAATCGAGGAAGGAACTTAAAGAAGAGAAAGAATTAAACGAAGACGCCATTAGAGTCATTAAATCACTGAGTGATTTATCTGAAAAAATTGTTAGCGAGAGATATGATCCATTATTTGAACAATTAGTATTAAAAATAATTAATTTAAATTAAAACTATGTCTGAACCAAATTCAGTGTTAAAAAGAGCTTTGGAAGCTCTTGATAATATGGCTGAAGAAAAGAAAAAAGATAAGATGCGTTTAGAGGAAGAACGCAGAAAGTTTATTGATAGCATTGGAAGTAATGTTATTCAGGTTATCAAGCCGGCTCTTGAGCTTTTAACAAAACAACATTTCACCGAGCCTCCCGCTCGCTACTCTGAAGCATCTCTTGTTAAAATTCTTGAAAAAAACGGCATTGGCCGACCATCAACCTATGCTCCAACAATGTCGACTATCACCGAGCGTGGCTATGTAATAAAAGATGAAAGTCGTAGATTTTATCCAACCGAAGTCGGCATTACAGTAAATGACATGCTTGTAGAGCACTTCCCAGAGATTGTTGATATTGCCTTTACCGCACATATGGAAGAAGAACTTGATGAAATCGCCGAAGGAAAAATCGAATGGATCCCAGTCATCAAAGAGTTCTACGAGCCTTTTGCGAAACACTTGGAAATAAAATACGAAACTGTCGAAAAGAAAGATATGACAGAAGAAACTGGCGAAATGTGCGAAAAATGTGGCAAACCTATGATTTTACGATTCGGCCGATTCGGTCGTTTTATCGCATGCTCAGGTTTCCCCGACTGCAAAAACACAAAAACTATGGCTCCAAAATCTCTTGGATTTAAATGTCCAGAATGTAAAGAAGGAGACTTAGTAGAACGCAAAACAAAAACGCGTAGACTTTTTTATGGCTGCTCACGTTACCCTGACTGCAAATATGCAACATGGAAAAAGCCTACCGCAGAAAACCAAGCTGAGAATGAGACTACAGAAACCCCTGCGCAAGAGCCAGAGCAAGAATCTGAATAACACTATGTGGGAAACGTTTGCAAAAAAACTTACCCATTACACACCTCTTGAACGAGAGCTCATTCATACTGCCTTTACCATTGCTGACGAAGGTCATAAAAATCAAAAACGTGATTCTGGCGATCCATATATTACCCATCCTATTGCGGTCGCTGAAGAACTTATTAAATTAAAACTTGATACTTCAACTATTGCCGGCGGACTTCTTCACGATGTTATTGAAGATTGTGATATAACTTCTCAAGAATTAGAAACGCGCGTTGGCCCTGAGGTAACATTTTTAGTAGAAGCACTTACAAAACTCGACCGTGTACGATACCAAGGGTTTGAACGTAAAGTCGAATCAACTCGCAAAATGTTTCTCGCAGTTGCAGAAGATATTCGCGTCGTACTTATAAAATTATCTGACCGACTTCACAACATGCGCACCATACACGGAGTGCGTCCCGAAAAACGGCGTCGTATCGCAGAGGAAACGCTCGAGATTTACGCTCCCCTCGCTCATCGTCTCGGTATGGGTGAATGGAAGGGCGAGCTTGAAGATCTCTCATTTCCAATCGTCTATCCAGAGGAACACGCGTGGCTTGCAGGTATTTCTAAAAATCTACTCTCGCGCCGAAAAGAATATCTAGAGCGCATAACTCCGATAATTCGTGATGAGCTCGCTCGTGGCAATATACAGCCTCTCAGTATCGATTACCGCACAAAACGATCTTATAGTCTTTGGAAAAAACTATTACGCTATGATCTTGATATTGAGCGAATAACTGATTTAGCAGCGCTTCGAATAATCGTAAGCTCTGTCGAAGAATGTTACCAAGCGCTCGGCATAATTCACGCACTCTGGAAACCGCTGCCGGGTAAAATAAAAGATTACATCGCTATGCCAAAATCAAATGGATATAAATCACTCCACACGACGGTCATCTGCATCGATGGAATTGTGACGGAATTCCAAATTCGCACGCGTGAAATGCATGAGGCAGCTGAAATTGGTATCGCGGCTCACTGGGCATATGACGAAGCCGGCAAACCAAAAAAAGGAATTACTGCTGGAGACGAAAAAATTGCATGGATTAAAAAGTTGCAAGAATGGCAAAAAGAATTTGCCGATGGTACAAATGAAGATTTTATAGAAGCCCTTAAAATTGATTTCTTTAAAGACCGCATCTTCGTACTTACTCCAAAGGGTGAAGTAATTGACTTGCCTGAGGGCGCGACTCCTATAGACTTCGCATATCATATTCACTCCGAAATCGGTGACCATATGACCGGTGCACGAGTTGGTGGCAAAATGGTTCCATTTTCTTATGTGCTTGCATCAGGTGACTCAGTAGAAATTATTTTACAAAAAAATCAAAAACCAAATCCCGATTGGCTTGCAATGGCACGCTCCTCCCTCGCACGCGGACATATTCGCTCATCACTCCGCAGACTTGGCATAGAAATAAATACTTCCCATCCCGAAAAAACTCGTACCAAAGATGTGACACTCCATATAGTACGCCAAAATCGAATCGGCCTTTTGAAAGATATAACTACTCTACTTTCTCGCGAACATATTAATATTCTTAAAACAGAATCAGACACTGAAAGCAGTGAGACCCCCTACATTACGATACAATTTCGAGTTCCAAAAAAATATCAAACTGAAAAATTAATAACACGTATGCGACGCATACGTGGAGTAAAACAAGTAGAAATTATACAGTAAACGGCTGGTCTTCAGGTGGTGGCAACGGCGGTACCAAAGGTTCGGCAATCACTTGCTCAGAAAAATTTGCTACAGTAGGCCCCGCGACAACCTCTTCAGGCGGCAACATAAGTTTAGATGTAATACCATACAATTCCTCATCAGAGAAAAATTCTATAGAAATTTTACCACGACCTCCATTGTCTTTATGGATTTCAACACGAGTACCAAGTAACGATCCGAGACGCTCCTCAACTGCTCTAGTTTCTGCGGTCGGCAAGTCCTCTACCTTTCGCGCACGTTCGCGCGCAATACGACGCGAGATACGCTCTGCCTCACGCACCGAAATACTATGATCAAGAATATCTTGAAAAAGTTCTTGTTGCTCTTCAGCGCGACCAGAAAGCATCAACAAGGGTCTTGTGTGCCCCTCCGTAATTTTACCATCAGCAACCGCTTGCTGAATGTTTTCAGGTAGCATTAAAATTCGAACCGTATTTGCAACTGACTCTCGAGACTTTCCTATGCGTAACGCTATCTCTTTCTGATCAACTCCAAATTCATCCATAAGTCGTTTGTATGCCTTTGCGCGCTCGAGAGCATTAAGATCTTGTCTTTGAACGTTTTCAACAAGTGCAAGTTCAAGTCGTACTTTTGCAGGCTCTTCGCGACGTATAATGACCGGGACCTCACGAAGCCCGAGCAAACCTGCCGCACGAAATCGCCGCTCACCTGCTACGATTTCGTATTCGACCGCTGTTCCAGTTTCAGTTTCTTTCTCAAGACGTGTGACAACAATTGGCTGTAAAATACCATAGGATCGAATAGATTCGGCAAGTCCCTTAAGAGCTACCTCATCGAACTCTGTGCGCGGCTGATATGGATTTGGCTTAATTTTTTCGGTTGGTATCCAAAAAACACTTTCTTTAGCTTTTGGCTCATCGTTCATATTACTTAGAATACCCAAATATTCACGAACTGACAATTAAATGCTAGGATTGTGTTCATGCCGCGGTGGCGGAACTGGCAGACGCACAGGACTCAAAATCCTGCGATCGCAAGGTCATG
>CAYIZO010000072.1:3760-4143 GCA_964368005.1 uncultured Candidatus Saccharibacteria bacterium | reverse complement strand
GAGGCTGGAAACCATCACTGATCGAAAGCGTAATCGGTCCGCTTATCTCGGGGGCTGAGAATGCACCCTTGATCTTCAGTTTTTGAGAAACAGCGCCTACATATCCCCGCATTAGAATGAGCGGAATTTCGGGTGGAGGTACGAGTGTCAGTTCGTATGTCGAGGTTTCGCTTGGATTGGGGACGGGAATGTGTGATGCGAGAATCTGAGCGGTGTCGTTGTATGCCACGACGAGAGAATAGGTCTCAGGAGTTGAAGTAGGGAACGGTGTCGGCGTTGATCCAGGCTCTGGAGTCGCGTCACGATCGGGTGTAGTGGTAGTATAAAGGTCGATTATAACAATTAAGCTGTTACATGCCAGAATTCATTGAAAAATAAAAACG
>CAYIZO010000072.1:0-3750 GCA_964368005.1 uncultured Candidatus Saccharibacteria bacterium | reverse complement strand
GAGTCGCGTCTGGATCGGGTGTCGTGGTAGGTGCAGGGTCGTGTATCACTTTGACGGTGTAACTGCCAGGAATGCGTGGATCAATAACAACTCTGTCTTGGCAGCTTGGGTCGCCGGGAGTGAGATTCGGGGAACATACGCCATCACCCTCCGCATCAATTTCACTGTATGAAGCGCCCGGAATGTTGTTGTTGTCTTTGCCGATAACTCTTCCGAGAGGGTCGGTTACCTCGATGTTGACGGGCGAGCCAGACTGTACAATGAGATCGGATTGAGTTACCCGCCCATGGTAAATCTGAAGATCATTTTGAGCAGTGTTTGTGCCTGCAAGATTTGCAGTTGATGTTATGACGACATTCGAAAGGTTGTCGTCAGGAGATGCGAAAGAAGCAATATCTACGCCTTGAAACGCCGAGTCCTCAAAAAGCTTTGAGAACATACTAGTTGAAAATACATATTTGAGAGCTGTCAGTGAGCCAGCAGCAAGACCAAAATTTTCTGGAGCTGTCGCGAACAAAACAGAAAGCCCGTCTTTACTGAGGCGCGGTTCGAGGGATCCGCCTGCAAAATGACCGAGTCTCTCCCAAGTAGAGCCATTGAAGTAATACATTTGGGGGGACCCGTCATATATGGGCGGGATGGGGTCGCCGGTCAGATTTTCAGTCGTCATGACGACATAGGTAGACCCGTCATTCCCTGGCGAAATAGATGTCATAAAGCCTGCTGTTCCAATTTGAGTTGGAGTTACACATGACGCTGTATTACAGCAAAACCCAGTGTCATCGTGTGTCCAGCAAACAGTACTTCCGTCGCAGGATATGTTTGGCTTATGACCATCACCCTCACCGGAGTAGTGGCTTTCGTACGCGGTCAATCGATTGATTGATCCGTTCGTATTGCGTATGTATATTTGTTCGACGCTCAATGAATTGGGTGGCGTATCTCCCGACAGGTCATCGGTTGCGTCTATTGCAAGTGTGTCTCCGGTCTCATCAGCAGAGACGTAGAGACATTTATTGTCGTCACCGACAGCGCTTGATACTATTCGTGTAGTGGAGAGATTTGAAGTGCGTACTTGATAGACGCTACCTTCGTCTTGATCTCCGCTACAGTCGTCTATTCGGCATGAGTGGACATAGTACACATACTTCCCATCGCAAGAAATATTTGGCCTGATGGGTGTACCGGATGGGTTGCCGTCTTTGTATGTTAGTTGTGTCCACTGCACAGCTGCTGTAGCAGGGAGCGCTAGAAGCATGAACATCAAGGTAGCCAAAAAACTCTTAATAGCTCTCATTTATTTGTCCCTCCTTTGGGATTGTTAACGAACAGTTAAATATTTTATAGCATTATTATTGACATTTAGAAAGAAGTTAGGGCTTATATAAAAAAACGCCAATCTTCTTGAAAGAAGATTGGCGGGGTGGGAACAAGGTGGACCTATTGTTGCCCGCAGAGGTGGTAGTATGTTTGATCCATGCCGACAGTATTGAGCATTTCGCAGGCAGATGGGTACTCAAGCCCGACGAGCTCTTGTACGACTCGCGCAGAGTTTTCGACGAGACACCGAGCCGTGTCTTTGTGATCGTATGCTTCAGGGTCACATGGGTAGCCGATGAGCTCTGGGTGTACGTTGGCACAGTCGCGGATCATTCTGAAACGCGCGTTAGATTTTGACGCATAAAAACGCGTTATGCTTTTTACGCAGAGTGGCTTCGCGTTTTCTGCGGGTATTCCATACGCGATGTTAGACTGAATCTTCTTGAGACACGCACCGAGCAGGGAATGAAGCTTACGCGTGAGCTGTTCGGTTTCTGCAGCAAGGCTTTGCTGGCAGGTGAGGATTTCTTCTTGCGTTGGGGGTTGGCTCCCTGTGGCGTATGCGAACTGAATGCTGGAACTGACCAACAAAACGGCCAGCATCATGATTGCGACGAATCTCGACATTGTAAGCCTCCTCGAGCTGAATGATGTGAAGGAGCGATTTGATTTCAAGGATATAATAGCATAATTTATTAGTCCTCGTCAATAGGACTTCTTATTCAAAAGTATTAGTTTTTATAGAATTCATATTATAATAAGATTCTGATGAAATATTTCTTTATCGGTATAAAAGGTGTTGGGATGACGAGCATCGCTACATTGTATAAAGAGTGGGGGAATGAAGTTTCGGGCTCTGATACGCAAGAAGAGTTTTTTACTGACGAGGTATTAAAAAATCTTGGCGTTTCTATCACTTCATTTGATCCGAGCTTTATTACGGGTGATATTGGTATGGTTATCTATTCGAGCGCGTATTCTGCTGACCATCCGCAGCTTGCGCGAGCGCGAGAGCTTGGCATTGAATGTATGTCGTATGCGGAAGCGCTTGCTAATATTTTTAATCAACGGCGTGGCATTTTAGTCACTGGTACTCACGGAAAAACAACGAGTACTGCAATGCTTGCTCGTGTTCTTGAAGATGCAAAATTTGATCCTACGGTTGTCTGCGGAGGCGAACTTATTGAGTGGCGCAAGACTGCGCGAGCCGGTTTGAGCGAATGGTTTGTCGCAGAGGGCGATGAGTATCAAGCAAAAATTCTTTTATTTAAGCCACAAATTTTACTTTTAACAAATATTGAATACGATCATCCTGATTTTTATCCAGATGAAGAATCGTATCGTGCGGTATTTCAAAAAGTATTACAAACAATGCCGAAAGACGGTGTTGTGGTGGCACATAAAAACTTGCATGATTTTGTTGAGAAATTTACAAATGCCAAAAAAATATATTTTGGCTTTGAGGAGGAAGACATAAAGCTTAGCGTGTGGGGGGAGCATAATCGTCAAAACGCATTAGGTGTACTTGCTGTTGCGAAAGCGCTCGGAATTGTAGAAGACGAAGCGCTTAAGACACTGGCACAATTTCGAGGTACGCGTCGTCGTATGGAATTATACACATCAGAAAATGCAGATGTTGTTTTGATAGATGATTATGCTCATCATCCGACAGAAATTCGTGCGACACTTGCGGCGTTGCGCGCTCAATATCAAAATCGAAAAATAATTGCTGCATTTCAACCTCATACATTTTCGCGTACTCGCACGCTACTCGATGATTTTGCGCAAGCTTTCGCTGACGCAGATCAAGTAATTATTCTCGATATCTATGCCTCTGCGAGAGAATTAGAGAAAAGTATTCGAGGAGAAGATTTATTTGAGGCTGTGAAAAAATATCACACAAATGTTTTATTTATGAAATCGCCACAAGAGGCGATTAAAGAAGTAAGACAAATATTACAACCAGGAAGCGTTTTTGTAACGTTAGGCGCGGGGGACGCGTGGACTATTGTTGATCAGCTGTCTAAGTAAAGGGGAGTGCGATAAGATTTCCGTCATCAAGAATATATACTTTTTTCTCGCTTTCTGAAACAACAAAGTTTGGCGATCTTCCTTTGTAGAGGGGGTATATGTTGCGTCTGCTGCGACCATCAAGCTCGATAACGCTGATTTGATTTGAGTATGAAGCAAGAACAGCGTCTTGTCCGGGGTAAAAGAATACTTGGCGAACAGGGTACACATCATCTAAAAGTAGCGCTTCAGATTTCTCGGTAAATATAGGAAGAAATTCTTCGCCTTTAAGCCACCCAACCCAAATTTGATTACCGCTCGCCCACGTAATTCGTTCGCCAGATGAATCGTAGTCACTGTTGGTAATTTTTCTGTCAGTTAGGAGTGCGCGCACATTGTCGGGGAGAGCTTCAGAAGTAG
>CAYIZO010000071.1:0-4160 GCA_964368005.1 uncultured Candidatus Saccharibacteria bacterium | reverse complement strand
CGAGCCCATGCGTCATGGTAAGCGCCGCTTCATATTTACTAGTGAACCAGCCCCCCACCTGATTTAATGGCATACCAGCATACGCTCGCATCACAAGGTATGGGACAACAGTTAAAAAATAGGTTATTGAATATAAAATATTTTTCTTCCAAGAAAGCTTCAGAAATAATAAGCACCCTATTACTAAAAACGGGATTACAATCACTTGCTCCTTAAAAAAAGGAGCTACGACGGCGAGTAGCACTGAAAGAAATAGTACTGTCTTAATTTTATGTTCTTCATATAGTAGAAAAAATATGAGTGACAAGAAAACAAAAATGCTCCCACTAAGCACGCTTTGCTCAGATATCCAGGCGATGACTTCTGTATTAATAGGATGAACTAAAAATAATAAGCCGCTAAAAAAAGCTGCCGACCGATTACGAAACAACAAATAAATAAACAATGTCGCAAGAATTACCACGGTGGCGTGTAGCATAATCATCACCAAATGATAATAAAATGGATCAAATGCAAATAATCTAAATTCTAGAGCGTATATAAATGCGCCAAGAGGTCGATAAAACTGAGTGGTGTTAGACGACCACTGCAAAGAAGGCTTTAAAATATATTCAATTGGATTGATCGTATGCCCTTGAATAGGCCTATTACCAACAAGGTACGGAAAATCATCATAAATAAATTCAAAAAATAAAGCCTGACCGTATAAGATGCTTGTGAGTAGAAAAATTGAAAAAATAAAAAGGGGCCATGCAAGCTCCTTTTGATACTTTAATAGCCAATTTTTCATAAATTAAAATATATACCCCCCAATCATATAAGTACCAACACTATATCATAATATTTAAAAACGCCTACTTAATGATAAGCAGGCGTTTTTTAAAAAACTTGGTAAAAGTTTTACGGAGTTACGTCGTAGCAAAAACGAGTCGTCGCTGTACTACCACAAGCTGAAGTATCCATACCATTGATAGTATCGCCTGTGAACGTTTTAAGGGCGGCTGCATGCGTTGTTGACCAACCATCCACATCTCCCTTTAGTGCACTGTTGTCACTCTGCTCTAAACTTGCAGCCAAGTGATAAAATGCGCATCCTGTCGAAGTTGTACAAGCTGTTCCCGTGTTTGCAACCAATGACTGGTACTGATACCCTAACCCCGTATCCGTGCCGTTTGTCGGGTCTACTGGTACAGCAGAGATGTATTTAGTTGCGATAGCAGCAAAATGAGTGGTGGTATTTGTTCCTGCCTCATCAGAGGCTGGATATGATTGACTGTTCGCATCTGCAAACAACTCAAGCGCGAGCTGAATCTGACGAATATCAGCAACGCGACGAGCATCACGAGCTTTTACACGAGCACTGTTGAGCGACGCCAAGACAATCGATGCCAAGATACCAATAATTGCGATAACTACCAAAAGTTCGATAAGGGTAAAACCGAGTCTAATTTTGTTTATTTTTTTGTTCATTATTTTATTAAGTAAGTTATAAAGACCTTTTTACTAATTTTAATAAATACACTAAATTTATAAGCACTTCCTTCGACCTCCACCCTCTTATTCTATTCGGGTAGACCTGGAACCATTATACCAAAAATGCTGAAAGAAAAAGCTTTTGTTGTGGATAACGTATCTAAACGACTAAAACCCACTCGCTAGGTTATAGATAGGAAGAAGAACCGCCGCAACGATAACACCGACTCCAATACCAAGCATAACAATTAAAATCGGCTCAATGAGTGTTACAAGATTATCCACAAGACTATCTACTTCGCGGCTATAAAAACGCGAAAGAGCTTTGAGCACATGATCAAGCTTACCTGTCTCTTCCCCAACGCGCATCATTTGAGCAAGAAGTGCTGGAATTTCGGGATGCTTAGCAAATGCATCGGCTATGGTGCTCCCCCCTCGAACCGCCTCAACTGCTTCTAGAATAATTCCTCTGTATATTTCATTTCCTACGACATCGGCAGTTATCTGCAAAGCTCGAACGATAGGAATACCTCCAGAAATCAAAGTTTGCAAATTATCAGCAAGACGCGCGAGATACAGCTTCTGATACAGCGTTCCAATCAAAGGCATCGAAATTTCTGTACGGCTCCAGGCTCGAATACCAGCGGGCGTTTTTAAATACCGAGCCAGAAATATTCCAAGCAAAACAAGAAAAATAAGCAACGGTATGCCAAATGCAATTAAAAAATCACTCAAACCAATTATAATACGAGTATAGATTGGTAATTCTTGCCCAGATTCAATAATTATGGCTGATAACTTTGGGATCACGACCGTCAACATCAACACCATAACGCCAATAAATGCAGTCAATATAAAAGCTGGATAAATTAAGGCGTTGCGAACTTTTGACATAAGCATATAGCTTCGTTCAAGGTAATCCGCAAGGTAACTAAAAACCTCATCAAGCCTCCCCGACTCCTCGCCTGACCTAACCATATTTACAAAAAATGATGAAAACATTGTAGGATGCTTCGCCATCGCCTGTGACATGCTCATACCTCCCTGAATATCATCAAGAATTTCCACTAAATGCTTACGAGCTGATATTGCCGTCGCTCCACCAATCAATGTCCGAAATGTTTGTACGACTGGAACTTTTGCCTCAAATAGAGTTGAGAGCTGACGAGATAAAAGCATAACATCTCGACCACGTACAGCCTGAAACTGAGTAAACGAAAACTCATACCATTTTTTTTGCTCTACCGCATTCTCCAAAGATACAATGATAAGATTTTGACGTTGCAAAGATTGAACGGCAGTATCTACTGTCGGTGCTTCTACGGTACCAGTGCGAGCGTGGCCATCTGGAGTACGAGCTTGATAAACAAATTGCATAAAAAGAATTATCGAGCAAGAAGTCTAAACTCAGAAGGATTAAGTGAATAAGCAATCGCACTTTCCATAGTTATCTCGCCCTTGCGTAGTAACTCCATCATGCAACGATTAAGACTGATCATTCCCTCCTGAGAGCCTGTATCAACTATGAGGTCAATTTCGTGTGTTCTATTTTCACGGATAAGGTTCTTTACGGCCGCATTTGCAATAAGGAGTTCAAACGCTGGCACAAGGCCCCCCGACACTCTCGGTAAAAGGCGCTGAGAGAAAATACCAAGCAAAGTACTCGAGAGTTGCGCTCGAATCTGCGACTGCTGGCCATTTGGAAAACTATCTATAATACGGTCAATAGTTTGTGCCGCATTGTTAGTGTGAAGCGTAGAAAATACCAAATGACCAGTCTCTGCCGCTGTAACCGCAGTTGCCATTGTTTCATAATCACGCATTTCACCCAGCATCAAAACATTTACATCTTCTCGAAACACGGAACGCAAACCAATTTTAAAGTCAGCTGTGTCGGTAAGAATTTCACGCTGATCAATAATTGAACGATCGGCAGTAAATAAATATTCAATTGGGTCTTCAATGGTCACGATGTGCTCCGCTCGTTCATGATTTATTAAGTCGATAATCGCTGCTAGCGACGTAGTCTTGCCATGACCGGTAGGCCCTACTATCAAGAAGAATCCTTGTTCTTTGCGAGCAAAATCTTTTATAATTTTTGGCAAATTCAATTCTTCAACTGTTCGAATTTTTACCGGTACCAATCGCATCGCACAGCCCACAAAACCTCTCTGGTAGAAAATATTTACACGAAACCGAGCTCGTCCTTTATGGTCGAACGAAAAATCAAGCTCCTTATTTTTTACAAACTCCTCTTGTTTTGCGGGCTCAAGCATAGTAAAGACGATCCCTTGTACTACTTCGGGTGTCAAAACTTGTTTTTTTGTTAAGGGTATAAGAGCGCCATTAACACGTAACGTCGGATAACGACCTACTGAGAAGTGGAGGTCTGACGCATTTTCGCGTACAACGGTAGTTATTAAATCTTCAAGCTCACGAGCAAAATCCATATAAAGTTATTTCTTACGAGACAGCTGATATTGAACCTTTTCTACTACTTCTCGTGGAGTAAAATGAGCTTTTATAACATAATCTGTAGCACCAAGCTGCATCCCTCGCTCGATATCTTCTTTTTGCCCTAAATTCGAAAGCACTATAACAATCGCAGAACCTAACGCATTGTCTTTTTTTAATTCAGTCAGCACCTCAAAACCATCCATCGCGGGCATAACAATATCAAGCAAAAT
>CAYIZO010000070.1:0-4197 GCA_964368005.1 uncultured Candidatus Saccharibacteria bacterium | reverse complement strand
AAAATCGCATCGACCCAATATTTATATGTACGCCCGGGCTTTACAGGAATTCCACTTATACTTGTGCCTGTAATCCCATTCTCACAATAATAATGAGGCGTACCATTTGGCATACATGTGTGATATCGAGGATCATCGTAACGATCACCCGATCCATCATCGAGACGAATTGCGTAATACGCGGCGCCTTCTGCCGCTGACCACGAAAGATTTATTTTACCATCAGCCGATGCGGTTATTGATCCCGATGGACTTAGGTTGCTAGGTGCTACACAGCTCAACGAACCAGTATCTTTATTTAATGCGCTTAGATCAAAAACATTTATACTACCGTCGCTATTGGTATCACATTTTTTACCAAACGGACACGATGCGGTTCCAACGATAACACTTGCGAGAAGTTTATTGTCATCAGCATTAATAGCGCCGTCCCCCGTTAAATCAAAAGGAGTATTTACAAAATAGTACAAAAGTAGATCAAACGCATTTACTGCACCGTCGTTATTTACGTCACACTTTTGATCTACAGGACATGAAACCTTACCTCCAACAACATCCGCAAGCAAATTTGAATCATAGCCATCGACTGATCCATTATGATCAAGATCTAAATTACCTTTCGGTGGAATAGGAGTATAAACAGGTTTTTTGTATTCATATGGTTTTTCTTTTGGATATACATACGGTGCCGGCATTGGTTTAGAATTATCAGCCCCCATCGAACCACAACCATATAATTCATTTAATTTTTTTCGAGTCGCCGCACCAACATAACCTGTTGGATGTGAAAGACCAGCGGGTATTAAAATATCATCATCATAATATTCTTGAAATGCTGATACTGCTGCGGCAACCTCTTCTACAAAAAGCGTATCTGTATTTTTCCCTTCAAGCTCTATATTACTATCACCTTCTTCATTGAGAGCTCTAATAAGCGCAAACACTTCTGAGCCTCGATCGCCAATTTTTAAATTCTTCTGAAATGTATGACACCACTGATCGGAATTACTCGGAGAGGTACCACTTTCTCCTCGTAAAGACTTTTGAACATTTGAAACGACACTTGCTTCTGCTCCAAACGACTCAAACAATGCAATGATAGCTTGCATCTGCGCATCCGTTAACGATGATGAAGCTCCTGCAACCTGAGGTATCGCGTAGTTATTCGCTATCTGCGCAGTAATAACAAATGGACCGCTCAAATTTGAAATCGCCAGCCCAGACGCTGAATACCCTGATATTACAAGGTTATATTGAATTGAAAAACCTGTAGTAATCGCAGGGGTTATTTGATTCGGAGTCCATAAAAAGCTTCCTGTATTTGCTACACTTGTGGCAATCGTTCTGTATGCTGCACCATTTTTAAGAAGTTCAATTTTTACATTACCAACAATACCAGATGAATCCCATCTAATATACGACGCCGCGGCTCTATATACATTTGAACCCCCTTGAGGTACTGGATATGTAACTTGTATATATGCAGGAGTTTGAACTACAGACGTAACTACCAAATTGAACTGAGTTGTCCTCCCTACCGGTGTGCCGGTAACCGTAACCGGATAAGTTCCCGCGGGAGTCGATACCGTCGTTGTAATTGTGAGCGTCGGTGAACAATTTGGTGAACAATTTGAAGAACTTAAAGTTGCGGTCGCACCTTGCGGCACTCCTGCAATAGAAAGCTGAAGACTACCTGGCACCTGGGCAGCACCTTGCCATACATCTATAACCGTCTGGCCACTTTGACCTTGCACCACAGAAATATTTCCACGATTTGTTAAGCTATAGTCAAATGTCGCGCTCGGGGGAGGAGTTGATGATACAACAGTGAAATACCGCGGTCCCGCAGTTGTATGATTCCCAAAATTATCATACGCAGTTGCAAACCATGCATGCTGTCCTGCGGGAACTGAACTATCAATCAGCCAGCTGTACTCATACGGAGCTACTGTATCGACATATTTCACTGCGCCACTATCTGCAAATTCCACTCTTGAAATCCCACTCGCATCGTACGCATCTGCTCTCACTGTACTCATCTGTCCTACAATATATGAGCTTCCTATACTAGGAGCCGGAATAGAAACTGTCGGGGGTGTTGTATCATCGGCAATAACAACCGGAGAATAATTTACTATCAATGTCTTCGCTGTACCATTTCCTGACCCATCACTTGCTTTGAATACAAGAACATTTTCTCCAGAAATGAGATTTATTTTTGGAGTTACATAAGTATACGAAGAATTCCCAGCATAGGCAGTGCCGTATTGTTGTGTTGTTGTGTTTTGCCATGCAACAGAGGTTATTGCAACATTATCAAACGCGTTCAAATATACGTGACCCAGCGGACTTGTTGATGTTGCATATGAACCACTACTGCTCGGCTGGGTAATATAAAGAGTTGGCGGATCCATTTCTCGTATTACCGTTGCGGGCACCACTCGAGAGTATGCAGAACTTCCGTACTGGTTTTTTGCCTTGATACGATAGAAAAATGTATCGCCATAATTTACGCTCGTATCTTTAAACCCCTGACATGTATACGAGCCAGAACAAGTTAACGCTGGATTTGATGGGCTATACGCAGGAATATTGTCTGCCACAACAGTAAAGCCCGTTGTGCTCGCCGTGCTACGCTCAAGCACAAAACCTGTTTCATTGGTCGCACGATCAAACCAGTGAGTTTTTATGTGATATGGGCTCGATGTCGCGTTTACAGATAACCACGCTAAGGTCGGTGCTGCCGGCGCGTAACCAAGTGGACCCTCAGAAATAAAGGTACGACTGGGCATATTTGATAGTGCCAATACGCCGTATCCATTTGTAAAATCGTTATTATCTCGCGATACCGTGGTAGTAGCTTGTGGAGACCAAATGAAATTGTCATATGTATCTGCGTCAATGCCATATGCATCAGACATAAACTGCCTGTCCGAAGGCCAGCGCATGCCCCAACCTCCGGCGCGTGGATATGCTTCATCGCCAAGCAACTTTACCGTAAGTGTATTTGTACCAAGCCCCTGCTGGACTGAATCAGCCCGCAACACATATGTTTTTGACATGCCTGGAGCAATGAACCGATCAGGTGCAGTTGAATCTGTAATAATTTCTACTACCATTCCACCGTCCTGAAAACTCTTCTTCGCAATTGTTGATGAAGCGTTAAGAGCGCCATTGGGACCATATAATTTAAATTGGTCTATTAGCACAGAGGAAGTAGCAACTTTGAATGATGCTTTGTGAAGATATATTCCATTCGCACTTGCAGGATTTGCAGTTACATTAAATTTATAAAGATCAACTCCTGAAGCAAGCGTCGTGCCTGTAGTTACATCTGTAACCGTCGGCACAGATTTAAAAATGCGCACTCCCGAAACTTGAGTTGATGTATAAGAACTTGAATGAATGGTAAGCCCCGAATTAATTCCAGCACCTTGTGTACCATCTGAGCTATTGCCATCATAATCCACTGACAACAAATGTCCTTCAATCCCCGGCTGAACGAAACCAATATCTGAAAGATCGCCTTTTACAATCATCAGGGCATCACCATCTTGCGGAATTTGAAAACCAGTAATCGTAGATGTTGCGAAATATCCAGGAAAGACCGCTGTACCCACTTGGGTTATACCATCGGATTTATACAGTCGAACTGAACTACCGACAAGGTCTGCGGGCGAACTTGAAGCTTTGTTACTTAACTTCAAAACAAGCTGATTAAGATTGATCGGTTCATTTGTTGCATGAAATTTAAAGTGTGCGAGTGTAACACCAGTAGACCCCGCTTGCGCAAGTCTATATTTTAAAGGTACGGTAGTATCTTCCGAAACTAACAACTGCCCAGCGGAAGCTGGATATTGCACTGGATCGAGTGCCGTCTGTACATTTGCTATAGTTAAAGCATCAGCACCAAATGCCTGCAGTAACGAAATGATTGAATCGATCTGCGATTGAGTCAAAGAAGACGTAGCACCAAGCACCACTCCTCTTTTTTCTTCTACTTTTGCCTGCGCACTCGCAAACTCCTCACGCGCCGGAGAATAGTATTCTATAATCTTATTGGCGATTCTCTTAATTGCGAGTGGGGTTTTTTGAATTACAAATTCCTTTGTAATCTCAACTTTCTCTGCCCCATCATGCGTAAGCATGACGATATTTGCTGGAGCAAGATCAGGAGTGTTCTGACAGTGATCACCA
>CAYIZO010000069.1:0-4297 GCA_964368005.1 uncultured Candidatus Saccharibacteria bacterium | reverse complement strand
TAATAACTAATTTTACTTTTCTCCGTTGTCTTCTATAACTCAAACCCTTCCTTCGTGGTTTCGGCCCCCCGCCCCGGCCCCCCGCCCCCCCCGCCCCCCGCCCCCCGCCCCCCCCCCGCCCCACCCCGAACCCACGCCCCCACCGCCAACTGGTCCGGTGACAATTACCGCTTCGAGCCTCACGCCGACAGAGCCATACATCGTGGAAGCAAAAGCCCCAGGCATTCTAGATATATTCCGTGTTGAGTTCTGGAATAATGGCAACTTATATCGCACAGAAAACTATCCCCCATACTCAATATTTGGCGACAACAATAATATCCTCACGCAAGGGATACTCGGCGCCGGATCACATCTTATAACTGCAAAAGCATTCAGTACCTCACAGGGTCAATTGCCTGATGCATCGCTCACGCTCGTAGAGGGGCCTGGTGGCACTCCACCTCCGCCGCCACCAACACCTCCCCCGCCACCATCAACTGGCACCGGACTTCGAGGTGAGTATTTTGACAATATTGATTTTACAAATTCAAAAATAATACGAACTGATCAAACTATTAACTTCAATTGGGGCGATAGTTCGCCCGACCCACTCATTGGTTCTGATACCTTTTCAGTGCGCTGGACTGGGCAAGTTGAACCACAATATTCAGAACAATATACATTCTATACAAGAAGTGACGACGGAACCCGACTTTGGGTAAATGATCAGCTCATTGTAGATAAATGGATCGATCAAGGAACTAAAGAATGGTCTGGCACAATAAATCTTATCGCTGGGCAACGCTATGATATTAAGATGGAATATTATGAAAATGGAGGTGGCGCCGTATCACAACTTCGTTGGAGCTCCGCATCACGATCAAAACAAATAATACCGTCGTCGCGTCTTTACACCTCTTTATAGTCTAAAAAAACTTATGTAGCGGCCAAGTAGCGAGTTCTAGTAACTTCTGCCCTGTTGAACGAGCCTCCCACTCTCTACGTTGCAATTCGATTGAATTTTTTAAATCGACAAAAAAATGCTCTGTAAGCTCTCTAGCAAAATCTGCATTCGTACTCACGATATTTCCTTCATGACACCAAAAAAGACCCTGGCTATCTAGATTCATACTGCCTACTGTTGACCAAGAGCTATCAACGATTGCCGTTTTTGAATGGATTATGCCATGGCGATACTTAAAAAATCGCACACCTTTCTTCATTGCCAGCGAAAAATATGACCCAGCCGCTACATCAATATAACGGTGGTCTGAACGCTCTGGTAAAATAATACGCACATCTACACCGCGTCTGGAAGCATGCCGAATCGCTCGAAACAACCTTATATCAGGAACAAAATATGGTGTCGTAAGATACACGGTCTCTCTTGCTCGACGAATCGCAGAAACAAGTGCGCGATATATAAAACGCTGTCTAATATGCGGCGCATTTGTAAGTATTTGAAATTCCTCCACACTAGCGCCAGGCTTTTTAAAGCGGTGAAATTTATCATGAATTGCATTTTTCCATGCGCGATTAAAAACTAATTCAGTATCTTTCACAATAGGACCTATAATCCGCACGTTTGTATCTCGCCAACCCCAAAACTCAGCATTAATCCCAACGCCACCTATGTGCACAATTTCTGAATCGACAATAAGTAGCTTGCGATGATCACGAAATGGCCACCACGACAAATGCTTTACCCGCCAAGGATTTACTGGATTAAAGTATTGTATATAAACGCCTACTCGCTTTAGATCGATAGCGCTCTGCGAATTCGAAAAAGCATAACACCGTGCGGCATCCAATAACAACCTTACTTTTACGCCCACTTTCGCTTTTTGTAAGATGACTTCTATAAACCGACGACCAACAGCATCATCTTGAAAAATAAATTGCTCAATATCTATCGATTTTTGCGCCTTCGCACAATCCATAAGCATTAGCTTCCATGCGTCCTCAGCGCGCGTTGTAAATTGCCAACTTGTCATGCTATATTACTCTCTCACGACTCATCTAATATTATTTTCTTTGTAAACTTACCTCGATCAGCTGCTTTCATGTTTTTTATTTTTTGTATTTCTTTATTATCAAAAGCCTTATACTCTTTTACTGCGTCGAGAACCTCCAAAATATCTGCAAGTTCCTCAATATTTTCTGCTTCCAAAAATTCTCCAACTTCTTCTAAAAGTTTTTCTTTTAATTTTTGCCAATATTCTGCATCATCTGCTATATGCGTAACCGCAGTTCCGCCCTTACTTTTTATATACTCAGGGATTTTATCTCGTACAAGCTTGTTATATTTCATATTAAAATTTTAATTCAAACACATCGCCATACACGGAGTCGCGAGAATAATCAGTATAGCGAATCCATTTTGGTGTAACTTTAAAAAAGCACTGTTCAGCGAGATCTCCGAATTTTGCCGAGTGCGGAGATTTTTTAGTATGAATTTGTTTCGCTTCTTCCCGCTCGCTTCCCTCTAATTCTCTCGCAACGCCTTCATATTGAACAGTGGCATTACCCCACCCGATTACAAACGCAACGTTCTGATTCGCTTTAATATTTTTATATTTCCGATACGTATTAAACGTGCCAAAAATAAGCGAGAGGTCGTCCATTTCTGAAATACCGATTACTGCCGCCTCTGGCAAACCCGCAGGCGTTACCGCGCTGACAACCCCCAACTCTTGCGATCTAATAAACTCTAAAACCTTTTTCTTTTGCCCATCCATAATTATTTTACTCTAACTTAAAAATAACAAATACGCTATACATTTTACTTCTTTCGACCTATCACTTGAATCCACGTAGTTTTTTCAAAAGACTCTCTTACACTATATGTAATTTCAAAACCAATATTTCTGAAATACTCTTCTACTTCATCCGCCGTAAAATAACTAAAAAATCGCTCATACATATACCCGTAATCATTTTCTTGCTTTACTTCTTCCTCTTGCCCGCCTTGTTTCATCTCCTTAACTGCGACATAAAGATATCCTCCCGCTTTTACTTTTTGAGAAAGTTTATCAAAAATAATAGATATATCTTTTTTAGGTATATGAAGAAGAACTGCTTGAGCAAATACGCCATCAAAAGATTCATTTACTGTATCTAAATCGTAAACATCAAGCACTTGAAACCGAACTTGAGGTGCTTCTTTTTTTGCAATTTCAATCTGCTTCTCTGAGAAATCAAACCCCGCTACTTTTAACCCTTTACTGAAAAAATATTTTGATTTTGTACCGGCGCCACATCCGATATCAAGCACAGTCGCGCCACCAGGTAATAAAGAAATAAATTTATCAGTCCCCAGAACCCACCAATCATCACTTTGGTGATCTCTATGCCACCGTTCCGCTATTTTATTATATGTTTCTTTTAGATTCATCTTTGTATCTCTTAATTACAGGAAAACACTTTTATACTTAAAAGTCACGCTACATATGAATATTTTCATACTTGACATTTATAATATAAAGTAGTATAATCTCAAATTAGACACTTAGACAGTACTTGCTCCCCCGAAACGGAGAGCCACAACCTAGGAGGTAACGCGAATGGAACGCCCGAGTTGGAAAGAAATCCAAGAATGGGTAAGTAACAACCGGACTCCCCTTGTGGTCGGGATTCTCCTGTGCGGTCTTGTGATCGCCATCTGGATGTCGATCCTCACGGACGACTTCGCAGGACGTACTTACGTGAACGTTCAGGTCTCGCAACCGATCACTCGTGAAGAATCGAAGCTCGCCTGTATCTTCAGGCACAACATCGTACGCGGCGACTGGATCAACACCATCGCTCCCAAGTACGGCGTCAGTGCGGAACTCGTAGTTCTCGCGAACCGTGACTTCCTCACCGTGAAGTACGACGAGACATGTGCTTCGGTTCCAGCAGGCAAGCGAAACCGACCAGGACGCAAGGGTCTCTTCTGCAATGATCGCTACCGGCGACCGTACGCAAATACTCTTCGTCCGAGCTGGACACTCTGCATCCCATCACAGAACGTTCCGATGGTGGTGGAACAAGTCGTCGCTAGTATGCCTGGTCACAAGGTTGCACTCGTCATCGACGACACGGGATCCATGTCGGACGACCGCAAGGCGGTTGCCACGTTCTACGCCCAAGCGCTCGAACGCTACGGGCGGAACATCGTCGGCATCTTCCTCTACGCCGATGGTCACGTCAATCGCGTGACCGCCGTCGGAGAGGCACAAGTGCAAGGCGACTTCGAGAACGCATTCGAGGCGCTTCGTACTGCCGTCGAGGAAGTGGGGCCCGACCTCATCTATCTCGTCACCGATGAACCAGG
>CAYIZO010000068.1:0-4325 GCA_964368005.1 uncultured Candidatus Saccharibacteria bacterium | reverse complement strand
CTACACGTAGGCCACGCACTTGAAAATGTTATGTCTGATGTCTTGATCCGACGAAAACGAATGGAAAATTATAAACCTCTTTATCTGCCCGGCAAAGACCATGCTGGTATCGCAGGGCAATTTTCTGTCGAAAAGGAATTAAAAAAAGAAGGCAAATCACGACAGGACCTAGGTCGCGAAAAATTTCTTGAGCGCGTGTGGGAATATATGAATGAAATCGGTTCAAATATTAACCAAGAACTCAAGGCTCTCGGTATTTCGACAGATTGGTCCCGCGCTCGCTTTACAATGGACGAGGCATACCAACATGCCGTTGAAAAAGTTTTTCTACACTACCACAAAAAAGGATATATTTACCGCGGAAAGCGTGTTGTAAATTGGTGCACAAGATGTCGTACAACTATATCCGACCTTGAAGTTGAATATATTGATAAGCCAGGAAAATTGTATCATATCGCATATGGACCGATTGATATCGCAACCACTCGCCCAGAAACAAAATTGGGTGATTCAGCTCTTGCTGTACATCCAAGTGACAAAAAATATACTGAGTGGGTTGGTAAAGATATCACTATCGAAACAACCGCCCCTACAATTCCACGTGAGAAAAAACCCAAAATTAGTAAAGTAAATCTTCATGTTGTAGCTGATATCGCCGCAGATCCCCTATTTGGTACTGGTGTTATAAAACTAACCCCCGCGCATGATATGACCGACTATGAAATTTACACTCGCCATCCAGAAATAAATATTGTACAAATCATTGGTGAAAATGGTCGCATAAATAAAAACGGCGGTATTCGTTTTGAAGGCCTTACGGTTTTAGAAGCTCGTGAACTTGTAGTTGCGGACTTAACTGCTCTCAATCTTTTGAAAAAAACAGAAGATTTTACGCATGCAGTCTCTCACTGTGACCGCTGTAAATCAATAATCGAGCCTTTGCTTTCTGACCAATGGTTTTTAAAGATGGAAAAGCTCGCACTCCATGCACAACGCGCAATCGAAAAAAACAAAGTTACATTCGTACCAGAGAATCGAAAACAAATTATGCTCGACTGGATTGCAAGTATACGTGACTGGAATATATCGCGTCAGTTATGGTGGGGCCATCGAATCCCCGCTTGGCGCTGCGAGTGTGTCGAAAAAACAAAATGGGAAGTTGGACTCGTTGCTCCCACTGAAATATGTAAACGCTGCAAAAAACCATGGATCCAAACTACTGATGTACTCGATACATGGTTTTCATCTGCACTTTGGCCGTTCGTGACACTCCACTGGCCAGACGAAACCGATGATTTAAAAACATATTACCCTACTGCCGTGATATCGAGCGCACGCGAAATTTTTTATCTTTGGATCTTTCGTATGCTTTTCTCGGGCCTCGAATTTATGGGCAAACCTCCCTTTAAAACTATCTATACTCACCCAACTATTCTCGATAAGGCCGGGCGTAAGATGTCGAAATCAATTGGTAATACTATTGATCCGATGAAACTTATTGGTGAATATGGTATTGATGCTGTTCGTTTTGGTCTCATCTGGCAAGTTATGAGCACGCAAGATATTCATTGGTCAGAAGATGCACTTCGTGCGGGAAAAAAATTCTTAAATAAAATCTGGAATTCAGGTCGCTTCACACTATCACAAATTGGCACCCAAAATCGTACTCTTCGTAAACCACGCGCCACCGAACCCCATACACAAAAAATTCTTGCATCTTTGGAGGCAACATCAAAAGCAGTGCAGGCTAACATTGAAGCATTTGAATTTGGCGCAGCACTTCACTCTCTGTATGATTTTTATTGGCATGATTTTTGTGATGTATTTTTAGAAGAAACGAAAAAAAATCCGACGACTGAAACACATCAAGTACTTTTTTATGTATTCGCCTCCTCTCTTAAGCTTCTCCACCCATTTGTTCCATTCATAACAGAAAAGCTTTGGGAGCTCACGCCCGTTCAAAATAAGTCGCTGCTAATCGTAGAAGAAATATGATGTCACAACACGTCACTCTCTCAACGACCGTTATGGCATTCATAGGTGGTTTTTTACCCGCGCTGATATGGCTTTGGTTTTGGCTTAAAGAAGACGAGGACCCAGAACCTCGACACCTTATTTTACTAGCATTTGTTGCCGGAATGCTCTCAATCCCAGTCGCACTTTTTTTTGAAAAGCTATTATTGCAAGAGTTCTTACCTCTCGTAAGACACCCTGGGGGCTCGCTCTCTACCTTAGCTTCTGCTGGAACACTACTATTAGGCTCGGCATTCATCGAAGAGTGTGCAAAACTGCTCGCAGTCGCTATTTTTATCTTCTGGCGAGTTGAATATGACGAGCCAGCCGATGCAATGATATATATGATAACTGCAGCACTCGGTTTTGCTGCATTTGAAAATGCGCTCTATCTCCAAAAGCCGTTTGCATATGAAATATTCCAAGGGCTTACAGTTATTAACCTACGATTTATTGGAGCTACACTACTTCATGCTCTTTCAAGTGGATTTTTGGGCTACTTTATTGCTAAAGCGTTTCTTCAAGGTAAAATTCGTAAGGAAATTGCCATTTTAATTGGCCTTATCCTCGCAACCCTCTTGCACGCATTGTTTAACCTTTCTATACTGGTAACAGGATTTGTTGGAGGAAGTAGTATTGAGCCTGCGCTCGCTATATTAATAGCAGCCGGAGTACTTATCCTCTTTTCATTTGAACGCATTAAACATACAATACATTAAGTACTATGCCAAAAGATAAACGATCATTTTTTGAACGCCTTACGGGTTCAGTTTCAACAGAAGATACGGTCGAAGATGAATTTGAGGAGACTGAAGCTTACGAAGAGCCTCGCGCACACCTCGCAGTTTCAAGTGGAACAAAAACGCGAGCACACACAAAAGTATCTACAGCCCGAAAAGATGAAGATTGGCTCACGCCAGAAGAAGAAGGCCAGCTAACTGTTGATGTTTTCCAAACAGAAAGCGATATCATCATACAATCAACCGTTGCAGGCGTGCGTCCTGATGATCTTGATGTGCAACTTACACGCGATATGATCACAGTGCGAGGTAAACGAGAACAAACCCGCGAAATCACTCATGATAATTACTTTTACCAAGAACTTTATTGGGGTAGTTTCTCAAGATCTATCCTCTTCCCATGTGAAGTTGATGTCGATTCCGCTGAAGCGTCTCTCAAGCATGGACTTCTAACTGTAAAAGTACCCAAGCTTGATCGCCACCGCACTGAACGCATTAAGGTAAAGAACGAATAACAAACAAAAAATCCGCATAATGCGGATTTTTTGTTTTGTATTAAATAATTTGTGCCGCGGGAGTGAATCTCGTTTTCTTCACGAAAACCCCTCGGAATGCCGTCGTGGCATTCCGTGTTCGACCCATTTCATTATAATGTGCCGCGGGGGTGAATCGAACACCCGACACGACGCTCTTCAGGCGTCTGCTCTACCACTGAGCTACCACGGCATATAAAAAAACTACTTCATTATCCTACTGTATTTTTTTACTAAAAACAACTCAACTTTTTAAAACTGAAGTGTCTTTTATCCTTTAAAAACGGGGTGACATCTGCTTGATATCACCCCAACTTCTCTTCCCCCTACTGAATAGTCCACATAGGTCGAAGAACAAAATACATCAACATGAGTGTTACTGGAATACAAATCACAGTAAAAATGGATCGAAGTCCTGCTGGTGAGTGCAACATGACACCCTCCTGATCCCGCCTGCAATACGCAGGGTATGTGAGTTTATCCCAAAAACGTGATCCTATTTCAATTTATCACAAAAATAAAAAGAATCTATAACTCATATAAAAAATGTTGTGGGCGCGCAAGGGATTGAACCTTGGGCCTACTCGGTGTAAACGAGTCGCTCTACCACTGAGCTACGCGCCCTATGAATTTTTATTCTACCCGATTTTTAAAAAAAAGATACCCCACCTTTCTTAACGAAAGATGGGGTGAAACACAGATTATTACTGCCCTGAAAGACCAGTGGAGCGGGGACCCGTACTCTTGTCATCGAACGATGTAGTCAAGCGGCACAGATACCACACGATGAGGAAAACGAAAATCAAACTCCCAGCGATAGTCAGCACTCCACGAGAATACAAATCGAAAGCAAGGCTGATCATTGAGCTTTCCTCCTTTTTTCTTGTGCCTGCGCCTTATTTTGCTCGGGCAAAATATATCCGAACTTAAGTGCCAACAAACAAGCCTTGATATAGATATCTCGAATTCGCCGAGCAGAAAAATCCTTCCTTCCATGAACCAGAAAAGATCTGACTTTGAGTGTGAGGATTCTATCCCG
>CAYIZO010000067.1:0-4419 GCA_964368005.1 uncultured Candidatus Saccharibacteria bacterium | reverse complement strand
TCTTTTTTGGTAAGTTTTTTACTTCCTTCAAACATTGAGATACGAATTTCCTTCTTGAGTGCTTGAGGTGTAATATTATTTTTTTTGTTGAATGTTTCTTGATATTTACGACGTCGCTTTGTTTCTTCAATAGCGCGTTTCATTGAGTCAGTAATTTTATCTGCATAAAATATCACGTGACCTTGAGGGTGGCGTGATGCGCGTCCGATAGTTTGAATAAGTGTTGTCGTGTTTCGTAAAAAACCTTCTTTGTCTGCGTCTAAAATACAAATCAAAGAAACCTCTGGCAAATCTAGCCCTTCTCGTAGTAAGTTAATTCCTACAATTGCATCAAACATTCCAGTGCGCAGGTTTCGTAAAATATCTGATCGTTCTATAGTCTTAATTTCAGAATGAAGCCAAGCTACTTTTACGCCTTTTTCGGCAAGATATTCTGAAATATCTTCTGCCATTCTCTTCGTGAGAGTAACGACGAGTGTGCGCTCTTTCTTTACTGTGCGTTTTGTAATTTCTTTTTCAGTATCACTTACCTGATGTTCTGCTGGGCGTATTTCAATTGTTGGATCAAGAAGACCCGTGGGGCGTACGAGTTGTTCTACGATATTGCCGCGCGCTGTCTCAAATATATTTGGCGTCGCTGACACAAAAATAGTTTGGCCTATTTTCTTTTCAAATTCATCGAACTTGAGTGGACGATTGTCGAGTGCTGAAGGTAGGCGAAAGCCGTAATCAATCAAAGTCTGTTTACGGGCACGATCGCCGTTGTACATGCCGCCTATTTGGGGGATTGTCATATGAGATTCATCAATGAATGTAATGAAGTCTTTTGGTATGTAGTCGATAAGTGTCGATGGTGGAGTTCCTGGCTCACGTCTAGAGAGGTGGCGGGAATAGTTTTCAATACCATTTGTGTAGCCAGTTTCCTTGAGCATTTTAAGGTCGTAGCGAGTTCTTCTTAAAAGGCGTTCAGCCTCAAAAGGTTTCTTTGCTTTTTTAAGTTGTTTTATTCGATCTGCAAGTTCACGCTCAATATCGCAAATTGCAGCTTTTATGTTTTCTTCCGGAGTCATAAAGTGTTTTGCAGGAAAGATACGGGCAGTGCTTTTTGGTTTGAAAGAGGTGTCTACTGAGGGGATTCCTTCATAAATTTCTTCTATTTCATTTCCAAAAAAATGTACTCGAATTTCGGAGTCGCCGGCTGGTCCAAGTATAGTAATGATTTCTCCTTTGCGTGCCCAGGTCCCAGGAGTTCGTTCGATATCATTTCGCAAGTATTGCATGCTCGCAAGCCTATCCGTAAATTTCTTCAGAGGAATAGTTTGTCCACGAGAAATCTCAAAAGAAAATTTTAAATATTCTTCTGGTTCCCCAATACCGTAAATTGCAGACACTGATGCAACGATGATAAGGTCTTTGCGTGTAAGTGCTGCTTGTGTCGTTGCGTGACGCAGTTCATCTATGAATTGGTTTATTTTTGCATCTTTTTCTATATAGGTGTCAGTATTTGGCATATAGGCCTCGGGTTGGTAGTAGTCGTAGTAAGAGACAAAATATCGCACTGCATTTTCAGGAAAAAATTCACGAAATTCTTCATAGAGTTGAGCGGCAAGAGTTTTGTTATGAGATAGTATTATGGCGGGCCTATTTGTGCGCGCGATAATATTAGCCATGGTAAATGTCTTACCAGAGCCAGTGACGCCTAGGAGTGTTTGGAAGTGTTTTTTCTCCTCGAGACCACGGACAAGGGCATCAATCGCATTTGGCTGATCGCCCGCAGGACTATAATTACTCGCGAGTTTAAAATTCATTCTTTATATAATAACAGCCTTTCATTTGCTATACTCGAAATATGATAGCACATTTGTCCGGTACGATTCAGTTTCGTGGTACAAAGTTCCTCATAGTTGATGTGGGGGGAGTCGGGTATAAAGTAACGACATCTCTCGAGACTCTTAAGTCTGCAGGAGAACAGGGCGCAAAAATAAGTTTATTTACATATTTGTATGTACGTGAAACTGCGATGGAGCTTTACGGTTTTAATTCAATAGCAGAATTAGAATTTTTTGAAATGTTGATAGGTATCTCTGGCATTGGACCAAAGTCGGCAGTAGGGGTATTGTCAGTAGCCCCCATTGATTCTCTTAAGCGTGCAATCGCGTCAGGTGAATCAAGTTACTTAACGAAAGTTTCAGGTATCGGCAGGCGTATAGCAGAGAAAATAATCTTAGAGCTCAAGGATAAGCTTGGTGGAGTTGATGGCTTTGCATTTACCTCTGAAGATACTGATGCTCTCGATGCTCTTATGGCGCTTGGGTATAATGCGCGAGAGGCAAGAGAAGCGCTGCACCGTACGAGTCCAGAAAAATCAATTGATGAGAAAATAAAAGAAGCACTTAGAGCGCTCGGTGGATCTCAGAAAAAATGAAGCATTTAATACCATTTTTTATTTTAAATATATATCATCGGGCGCTTGCGCTGGTAGCTGCGATAACGTATCTTTTCCCGTCAAAAAATCTCATTGTCATCGGTATTACAGGCACGAATGGAAAATCGACAACTGTTGATCTAACTCATCGAATTTTTGTAGCAGCTGGTTTTCGTGTTGCATCTGTTTCATCACTTCGATTTATTATCGCTGATCGTGAATGGAAGAACGAATTAAAGATGACGATGCCGGGACGATTTTTTATACAAAAGTTTTTAAGAGATGCGGTAGATGCAAAATGTGATATTGCAATTATAGAGGTAACAAGTGAAGGTATCCGACAGTCGCGGCACTTGCATATTGATTTTGATATTGCTGCGGTTACAAATGTAACTCCAGAACATATAGAATCACATGGGAGTTTTGAAAAATACCGAGCAGCAAAGTTGAAGCTATTTGAAGCAGTTGCGCGCTCACCAAAGCATGGCAAAGCAATTGTTATTAATGGAGATGATCCATCTGCAATGCTTTTTTTACACACTCAGCGCTCGGAAGCATGGATTTATGGTTTAAATCAAGGCAAGTGGGATACTCTTGGGCATGCTGTTATTCCTCAGGCTCATGCAGTACGAGACGATAGTGTACAGTTCATCTCTCAAGGAATTGAATTTGTAATAAAGATGCGCGGGGAGTTTAATCTTTACAATACACTGTGTGCTACCACTATCGCTCTTTCTCGTGGCGTCGCGCCAGAGATTATTAGAGACGCTTTTATTGGGGTTCAGGGTATATCGGGGCGGATGGAATTTATTACAAATCCTCCGAATTCGATTTTTTCAGTTGTTGTTGACTACGCGCATACTCCAGATGCTCTTTCAAATGTATACACGACACTTTCAAAAAGTAATAAACTTTTGTGTGTTCTTGGTTCAGCCGGCGGAGGGAGGGATAAGTGGAAAAGACCAGAAATGGGTAAGATCGCAGATGAATCTTGTGAAGAAATTTTTCTTACCAATGAGGATCCATACGACGAAGATCCAGAAAGTATTATTCAAGAAGTTGCAAAAGGCATTACCAAAAAAAAGCCACATATTATTCTTGATCGAAAAGAAGCAATAGAGGCTGCTATAAAAAAAGCAGGCGCGGACGACACAGTTATTATCACGGGCAAGGGAGCAGAACCGCTTATGATGCTTGAAGGAGGGAAAAAAATACCATGGGATGATCGAGAAGTAGTACGTAATATCTTAAGGGGTATATAAATTTGTCTTGATTTATAACTTAAAACACGTGAAAATGTAAAATGTCACATTACTTATAATTAATCGTTATACTTAAACATATGGAACATGAATCAAAAGAGGTAAGGGTGCAGATTAGTCCAAACCCGCAGGGGCCAATGAAATATCTAGTTTTTTTAGTTCTTGGGACCCTGGCATTGTTTTTACTTGTAGGCGCTAAAAGTGAGTTGAAGCGCGATGACGATATGCCAAATACAATTTCAACGAGCGCATCTGCCAGTCGAAGCGTAAAGCCTGATACGGCAATTGCTTCTTTTTCGATCAGAAAGGAAAATGCATCTCTCGAAATTGCTCGAAATGAAGTCTCTACTTTATCAACAAAAGTCGTTGATTTTTTGAAAAAAGAAGGCGTTGCAGAGAAAGATATTAGATCAACATCGTACAATATTTACCCTCAAGAATCATATGATTCTCGACCATGTGTACTAAACTCAGGCGCGAGCATTGCATGCCCTCCACGACCTACAACAAAAACATTTGTTGTCGAAACTACATATGAAGTGAAAATGCGTGATTTAGACAAAGTAGGTTCTTTGATTGCGGGCGTTTCAGAGTCGGGCGTTAATCAAATTAGTTCGCTTCGATTTACACTTGATGATGCCACCATGGAAAAACTGCGTGCAGAAGCGCGAGATGAAGCGATAAGGAAGGCGCAAGAAAAAGCAAAAATTTTGGCTCGAAGTTTAAATGTTC
>CAYIZO010000066.1:0-4431 GCA_964368005.1 uncultured Candidatus Saccharibacteria bacterium | reverse complement strand
AAAGGATGACGCCACAATGGAGAAGAAGGAGGTAGGTATGATGAAGGAAGGAGAAGCTATGATGGAGAAAAAAGATGGAGAGATGATGGAAAGTGAATCTATGACAAAGTTTTCTGGCTCTATACTTGCAGGCTCGTTAACTCCACTGATCGATTACAACAAGGCAGATTATGACGTAGCATTGAAGTCAGATAAATTAGTAGTACTTTATTTTTATGCAAATTGGTGCCCGCTATGTAAGGCAGAGTTTCCATTGATGCAGGCAGCTTTTAATGAGCTTAATGTAGATACGGTTGTTGGTTTTAGGGTTAATTACAAGGATAGCGAAACTGATAAAGATGAGGAGAGTCTTGCGCGTCAATTTGGGGTGGCATATCAACATACAAAAGTATTTATAAAAAATGGTAGCAGGGTGTTAAACGCTCCGGATAGCTGGAGCAAAGATCGATATATATTAGAAATTAATAAGGCGAGCGGGAATTAATATGAAGCCAAAACGAGATTGGAATATATTTTTTGCGAGTGTATTTTTTGTTCTTGGGTTTTCATCGGTCTTCTCTTTGCTCGGTGTGCTCTTGAGAACAATTCTTCTTAATTCTTCATACACGGTCCAAGAGTGGCTGGGGTATTTGGGAGGGGTAATTATTATTGCGTTTGGTTTATTCACGCTCGGTCTTTTTACTCCTGCTTTCTTACAGCGTGAACATAAGTTTACTGTTAAGAAGAAGTTCCATTCGCAGTTTTTTACTTCTTTTATCTTTGGAGCTGCATTCGCAGTCGGGTGGACGCCATGCGTGTCGGCTGCCCTCGGCGCGATTTTAGCGCTCGCGAGTACTCAGCCATCAAGCGCATTTTTCCTTTTGTTTGCCTATACGATGGGCATCGGGATCCCATTTTTGCTTGTGGGGTTTTTTACCGCGCAAGCAGAAGCATTTATCGCGCGCGCAGGTCGTGGGCTTTTATATTTTCAATACTTTTTTGGAGTTGTATTGATTGCGCTCGGGGTTTTAATTTTTACAAGCCAGCTTAATCGTGTTGCAAATTTTGAGCCACTCATTAGGTTTTTTGAGCGAGTCGGTTTTAGTACGAGTACCAATGCGGGCGAGACTATTGAGTCACTTAATTTAATTAATATGGGTATCGCGCTTTTCGCTGGCTTTGCGTCTTTTTTGAGTCCGTGCGTACTTCCTATTATGCCGGGATTTTTGTCGTATCTTGCTTCAACTGCAGTAAAAAAAGATGAATCCACAACCTAAGCAAATTGTACTCGGAATAGCTTTGATTTTGATTTTTGGATCAATTTACTACTTACAGTCGCAAAAAGTTGATATAGGATTTATCGCGTCTCCCGGTAGTTCTGACATTGCGCCTCGTGGTGAGGTTGAGAACAGCGCTTCTTCGACGCCGACTATTTCTCCGATACCGGCGGTGAAGGTATCAGAAGAAGATAAAATGACTATTGAGAGCAAGAAAAAACAATATGAGCTTGCAAAAGAAATTTCCACTCCTGATTATTTTATAAATACTGACTCTTCATTCACTATTAAAAAATTAATCGGCAAAAAAATAATTTTAGTCGATTTTTGGACATACAGCTGTATTAATTGCCAACGTACGCAACCATATCTCAACGCATGGTATGAAAAATACAAGGACAAGGGGCTCGAGATTGTCGGTATTCATACCCCTGAGTTTGAATTCGAGAAAAAAATAGAAAATGTACAAAACGCTGTCACAAAAGAGCAGATTAAGTATCCGGTAGTGCTTGATAATGATTTCAGCACATGGCGAGCATACGAGAATCAATATTGGCCACGAAAGTATTTAATTGATATTGATGGGTTTATTGTGTATGACCGTATTGGTGAGGGGGCATACGAAGAGACGGAAAGAAAAATTCAGGAACTCCTCGCCGAACGAATTAAAGTTTTAGACGAGCAGGGTTCAATTGCTAGTGATATAGCGCGACCCGAGGATGTCGTACAAGTTGATTATTCAAAATTATTGAGCCGAGAGACTTATTTTGGTTCAGCTCGTAATGAATTTTTTGCAAATGGTAAAAAATATACACTTGGCGTACAAATACTCGTAGCTCCAGCGCTGCCGGCATCAAATTCTTTATATCTTGGAGGGGAATGGAATATAACCCCAGAGTTTGCCGAAAATAAAACGGCTGGCAAGATCGTATACAGGTATTCAGGTAAAAACGTCTATTTAGTGGCAAATGTTGATGGCGGTGCTGACGTAAAGATTGTTCTTGATGGAAAGGTGGTACATGATAGTTTGCATATTGAGGCGTATGATCTTTACCATATTATTGCGGGGGCTGACTATGGCACGCATACGCTCGAAATTATAATTGATAAACCCGGTCTTCGTGCATTTGCATTTACCTTTGGGTAATTTTTACTTACACTTAAGCTATGAAAGGGATTTCGGCGTATTCTTTAGCTCCTCTTTTAATTAGTATTATTGCGGTCGCTGTTAGTACGTTCTTTTTGACAGCTCCGTGGCCCGACTATCAGGCTCCAATTTGGGACTCAATTCTTCAAGACGCGCTGCCTATATATGTAAGTGCGGTTGCGATATTTAGTATTGCCGGCGTGGCTCATGTAATATCAGGCCCAAAGAAAAAATATAATCTTACTGCAAATTTATTGTATATTGCCGCTGGAGTCGCGCCAGCACTTGTCGCGGCTTTTGGTGCGGCACTTTTTTAACACTTGTTTGTGTGCATGCCTCGGTATATTCTGATGGCAAGGTACTTTGCATAGAATTTTTTAGAGGAGGGGCAAGTCTATGGCAATGCTTATTGCTTGCTGGGATCCAGAGTGGGCGGAACGGCTTCGGGCTAAACTCGAAAATATTTATCCTGAGGAAAGAGGTTCTGTATATCTAATTCATCATGATTCTGCGGGCCATGGTATACGCAATACCTCGCTTATACAAATTCTCAAGTTTGTCTTGGCGCACGATATGTCGTGGAGGTGTTTCTTTTTGAATACCGATTTTGGTTATGAGTCTTGCATTGATGCAGTTGATCTCTTTCAAGCTCATGTAGCTCATGCCAAAACTCCGGTGGTAATCTTCAATGGGTCAAATCGATCTGAGCGCGATCTGGCTATCAGAGCAAACACCCGCGGGTATATTGATAGCCAAAAGATAGGAGAGCCAGGACTCTTGATGTATCTCGCAACTCTTTCTATATAGTATAGCAACTGCAAGTAAAGAGGCTCCAAGAGCCTCTTTTTCTTTGTATTTCTTGACTCCGGAGTATTTCTTTGGTATCCTCGAGAGTACTTATTTAGATATGCCGACAATACAGCAATTAGTAAGACATGGTAGAAAACGAGTGCCGGAAAAGCCAAAAGCGCCGGCTCTTCGCTTTGGTTTTAATACAATTCATAACAAACGTGTTTATTACCCATCTCCATTCAAAAGAGGGGTATGTATTAAAGTAACAACGCAGACACCAAAGAAACCAAACTCTGCTATCCGTAAAGTTGCTCGTGTGCGCCTCACTAACGGTATGGAGGTGACAGCATATATCCCAGGTGTCGGTCATAATTTGCAAGAACACTCAGTAGTCGTAGTACGTGGTGGCCGTGTAAAAGACCTTCCAGGTGTACGCTATCACATTGTTCGCGGTGTGCTCGATGCGACAGGTGTCGAAAATCGTAAGCAGGGTCGCAGTAAATATGGCGCAAAGCGCCCAAAGGCAAAATAACAAAAACAATAATTCACTATGCGTAGAAAACGAAATTATAAGCGCGATATCGCACCCGATCCAAAATACGGCGATTTTTTATTGTCAAAATGTATTAACTATTTAATGAATGACGGTAAAAAATCTGTAGCTCGTCAGGTAATGTACGATACAATCGAAGAAATTGGGCGTATGCAAAAGGAGACTGATCCGGTTGCACTTTTTAACCTTGCTATTAACAATGTCGGCCCACAAGTTGAGGTTAAGAGTCGCCGTGTTGGTGGAGCAAACTATCAAGTGCCGCGAGAAGTTAGAGGTGAGCGCCGTATTTCGCTTGCGTTTCGTTGGCTTATTTCTGCTTCTCGAGCAAAAAAAGGCAAGCCGATGGCAAAGAAATTCGCTGAAGAGCTTATACTCGCGTCTAAAAATGAAGGTTCTGCAATCAAAAAGAAGCTTGATACTCATCGAATGGCTGAGGCAAACAAAGCCTTTGCGCACTTTTCTTGGTAAGCGTATATGCGTGAATATCCATTAGAACGAACGCGTGATATTGGTATTATTGCCCATATCGATGCAGGGAAGACTACCGTTTCAGAGCGGATTCTTTTTTATACTGGAGTTTCCCACAAAATAGGTGAGGTTCATGAGGGGGAGGCAGTTATGGACTGGATGGAGCAAGAGCGTGAGCGTGGTATCACAATCACATCTGCTGCCACTACAAGATC
>CAYIZO010000065.1:1251-4682 GCA_964368005.1 uncultured Candidatus Saccharibacteria bacterium | reverse complement strand
TGACTTGGGTACTGCGAATACCCTTGTTTTTATTCCACGTCGTGGAGTGGTACTCAATGAGCCATCTGTTGTCGCGATTTCTATTATGAATCACACGGTTCTTGCTGTGGGAGATGAAGCAAAAGATATGATTGGTCGTACGCCTGATAGTATTATCGCGTATCGGCCACTTAAAGATGGCGTTATTGCAGATTACCGTGTTACGGAAGCAATGCTTCGCTATTTTATTAATAAGGCAAATTCTGGGTTTCGGCTTTTTAAGCCGGAAGTGATGATATCAGCACCAGCGGGTGTTACATCAACAGAGCGCCGAGCAGTTGTTGAGGCGGCTATGAAAGCAGGAGCTCGCGCAGCGTATGTGGTCAAAGAGCCGATTTTGGCGGCTATTGGTGCGGGCATTCCAATACAAGAAGCACGAGGACATATGGTTGTAGATATCGGAGGTGGTACTACAGACGCAGCGGTGATATCTCTCGGTGGTATTGTCGCATCAACTTCGGCGAAAGTTGCTGGTAATAAAATTGATCTTGCAATTGCAGACTATATAAAAGAAAGACTCAATTTGGCGATTGGAGATCGCTCTGCCGAGGATATTAAAATAGCCATCGGTTCTGCCGTTCCGTTAAAAGAAGAGCTTACGTATTCTGTTAAGGGGCGAGATTTTTTGACGGGTCTTCCTCGTGCCGCTGATATTAAGACAAATGAGATTGTAGAGGCTATTAAAGAGCCGTTGGGAGATATTATCAAAGCTATTAAAAGTGTTTTACAGGAGACACCTCCAGAACTTTCGGCAGATATTAGCTCAAATGGTATAATCTTAACAGGTGGCGGATCGCTGCTTCGTAATATAGACGAGCTTGTTATGCGTTCCACTGGCGTGCCTGCTCGAGTAGCAGAAGATGCGTTATTGTGTGTTGCGCGTGGCACAGGCAAGGCGCTTGAGCATTTAGAAACATATAAACGTAGTATTGTTACCAAACGATAAAGTTAAATGAAGATAGATATATCTCAATTTTCACAATCGAATATTTTATACGGCGCTGCCAACCTTCAAAAACAAAAAAGTATTGACGAGTATTGCCAAGGGCACTCTGTTCGTTTGAAAAATATTTTTGGAGAACTGAAAGGTGTTGGCATCGACGAGATCCATGAAGTTCGTCGTCGTGCGTTTCTTGCTGCAGGGAGCGGAGTTCAAGTTTTTATACTATGGCGAGCTGATGAAATGACTCGTGAAGCCTCACAGGCGCTTTTAAAAATACTCGAAGAGCCGCCAAAGAGCGCAATATTTTTCTTGTGTGCTCGTACTTTGTCATTGCCTGCCACTATTATATCGCGTGCATCTCGGTTTGCGTTTTTTGGCACTGAAGAGCAAGGCGAGGGAGATTCTGAAGCGGCGCAGATGTTCGCGAATGAAATTATAAAACGGAAGAGTGAGCTTGAGCAGTTCGTGAGAGAAAAAAAGACAGTTCCTCGAACGCTTGTTCATAGGCTTGAAATGCTTGTATATGTGTCAGAGGCTCTTTATACAACGCGTATATCTCCAAAATACCTTATTGATTCACTTGCAATTCTTTCATAATGCCATTATTTGCACGGTACTTTTTGGGGATTATCGGGGTTACGCTTCTCATAACCGTTGTTTCGTTTTTTGTATGGAAGCCTCAAGCGTCAAAGCCGGTTGATAATAAAAAACTAAATACAGAGGCGCAAGATATTGCGGGGGTTTATTTTTCTGAAGACGGAGGGGCGTCTTGGAAGGCACTCGCCGGTTCAGAAAATATTCAGCCACTTGTTTTTGTTGAAAAAAGAGGCGCGATGGGAGGGATGTATGTTGGTACTGTAACGAATGGTCTTTGGATATTAAAAAATGGATCTAATACGCTGGAACAAATCAGTGATCCAAAAAATAATTTTGAGCTTACAAGTCGAATCGATGCAATCTCACAAACATTGGATGGCACGAAAGCATATCTTGCCGTCTTTCAGAAAAAATTTGCCACAGTAGTTGGTCTCTCTGAAAGTGAGTCAGAGGTCGTGTATAAAGCGCCACTTGCTGGATATGGTATCTTTGGCGTTCTTGTCGATCAATCAGACCCAGCTCACATTAATGTGGCAGTGGGGGACGGGACATTCCTTGAATCTCGCGATGGAGGTCGTACGAAATATTGGATTCCACTTGCGCTTACGGCACAGGGCATCGTGAAGCTTTTTGCTCACCCGGAGAAGATAGGAAAATACTGGGCATTAGGAAACAAAAATCGGCTGTATGTTACCAATACTGCTGGGCAGAGCTGGGAAGAGCGTCCGGCTATAGCGATTGATGGAAGAAGTCTTTCTACTATTAATGATTTGAAATATATTCCAACTCGCGATACGCTATTTGCGGCAACAGAATATGGCTTAATAGAGTCGCTAGACGATGGGAAGACCTGGCGAGGATTTCATACTCCTGCGCCACCCTTTTCAATCACTGCAGGAGCAGTTGTGGCGCATCCAAACTTTGAAGAAGTGTTTTGGTTTTCTTTAGGAAATCAAATTTTTCGAACCGATGATGGAGGAATCTCATGGCGAGCAATTACTTTGCCTACCAATAGGTCAATTTCTATGCTACAAGTAGATACAGCAAATCCTAAAAAAATATATGCAGGAATTCGTAAGTAATACAAAAAAAGATTTTGAAAATATTCTCGCGCATTTAGCGCGGGAAATTTCAACATTACATGTGTCGCGCGCGACCCCGGCACTTGTTGAGGGAATTATAATAAATGTGTACGGTCAGAAAATGCCATTAAATCAAGTAGCATCACTTTCAGCGCCTGATGCTCGTACTATTATTGTACAACCGTGGGACGCTTCAATTCTCGCAGAAATTCAAAAGGGTATTACAGAGAGTCATATTAGTTTTTCGTCTTCAGTGGAAGAAAAATTTGTGAGACTTACAATGCCACAGCTTTCGGAAGAGCGTCGCCGCGAAATTATTAAACATCTTGGCAAAAAAGTTGAAGAGGCTCGTATATCGATTCGTCGCGTGCGCGATCAGGTCCAAAAATCTATAGAAGAGAGTGAGAGGGCAAAAGAGATATCTGAAGACCAAAAATTCCGTTCAAAAGACTCTCTTCAAAAACTCGTTGACGAATATAATAAAAAAATTGCTGATATTGAAAGTAAGAAAATTAATGAGATCGAAGGGAATTAGTTTTACTATATGATATTTTTTGAAGTTGCAGTTGTTTTTGTGGTATTGATTCTTTTACTTGTCGCTTCACATGAGCTCGGGCATTTTTTGACGGCGAAATGGTTTGGTGTGCGTGTCGATGAGTTTGGGCTTGGGATTCCCCCTAAAGTTGTTGGGTTTCAATGGGGGGAAACGCTATATTCACTCAATCTTCTACCTATTGGAGGCTTTGTACGTATTTTTGGTGAAGAAAAAG
>CAYIZO010000065.1:0-1241 GCA_964368005.1 uncultured Candidatus Saccharibacteria bacterium | reverse complement strand
CACGACGCTCTTCCGATCTATAGAAGATCCGCGAAGTTTTTCTTCTCGTGGTTTTTGGGTGCGTACGGCAATAGTGGCAGCTGGTGTTGTCGCAAATATTGTCGTTGCGTTTATGCTTTTTACGGTGCTTGCATGGCTTGGTACTGGGCAGGCTGGAGTGCAAATACAAAATATTGCCTCTGGGTCTCCCGCAGAAGCGGCGGGGCTTAAAGCGGGTGATTTTATTGTAAGTATTGGAGATGACTCAGGCATGGTTATCAGCGTTGACGAGGTTCATGAACAAATAGAGAAGCATCGCGGCATCGATACAACATTTCGTATTCAAAGAGATCAAGAGCAACTAACTTTACAAATAACACCTCGAAAAAATATACCAGAAGGGCAGGGAGCGCTTGGCGTTGTAATTAGCGAAGTTGGTTTTTTGCCAGTTGTTTGGTATAAAGCTCCTTGGGCCGGCCTCAAGATGACATACTTTGGGCTTAAAGCGCTTACTGCTGGGCTTGTTGGATTTTTCGCTCAACTTTTTTCTTCAGGTACGGCTCCCGGTGAGGTGATCGGTCCGATTGGAATTGCCTTTGTAGCGCGTCAATCATTTGATGTTGGGATTACAGCTTTTTTACAGCTTCTTGCATTTCTTTCGCTTAACCTTGCAGTAATCAATATTTTGCCAATCCCAGCACTTGATGGGGGACGTATCTTCTTTTTTGTCATCGAAAAAATAATTCGAAGGCCAATTCCAGCTCGAGTATCGAGCGCGATTCATTCGGTATTCTTTTTATTGCTCATAGGGTTCTTTATTTGGATAACGCGTCAAGACATTCTTCACTACGAACAATATCTTAAGCTTTTTCGTATAGGGTAATAGGTTGGCAGTATTTTCATTTTTGCTTTGCAGTGCTAGTATATCTCCATGCTGCAATCAAAATTGTTCTCACGGACACTAAGAGAAGCGCCAAAAGACGAATCTTCCAAAAATGCCGAATTACTGATTCGGGGGGGATTTGTTGATAAATTGATTGCTGGAGTGTGGACTTTTTTGCCTTTGGGTTGGCGAGTACTTGAGCGAGTCAATGGGGTTATTCGTGAGGAAATGGAGCGAATCGGCGCTGTAGAGCTTCATATGCCAAGCCTTCAGCCACGCGAAATATGGGAGACGACTGATCGCTGGAAAGTCGAAGAGATGTATAAGTTAAAATTGCTGACGATGGAGAGATTGTTACACGCGGACCAAATGTAATGGT
>CAYIZO010000064.1:0-4686 GCA_964368005.1 uncultured Candidatus Saccharibacteria bacterium | reverse complement strand
CAGAAAAACATCGAGCATCTCTCGCTCGAAAAATATATGGTGGCTATGGTGTAACGGCAGCACAGAAGCTTGTGGAGCTTTTAGTCCGGGTTCGAATCCCGATAGCCACCCACACAAAAGCAAGCGCCCCTTTGATGGGGCGTTTTGTTTTTCGTGTTTTATGGATAGTCGTTGGGATTCGAACGGAATGCCAGTGACATTCCGCGGGGTTTAGATAAAGAAACCGAATCCCGATAGCCACCCCACTAAAAAAATCATTCTCTAGCAACGATAATTTTTCTACCCCGGCCTACAAGCAAGCTTAAGGGGTAATAAAATTATTTGGTATACTTAGTTTGCGATGGTAAATAAAACGGTAAGCAAATTTGTATCATCTAAATACGCAATTTTTGCTATTCACGGTGGTGGGATTGAAGTAGGGACATCTCAAATTGCAAAAAGTATAGCGAGGGATAATTTTTCTCTGTACATAAAAGAAGGTAAAGATTATTCAGAGCACGTAACTAGTATTTTGTTTACCGACATTAAGGCCAATGAACTATTAGCTAAAATTGAGACGATTATTTCAATACATGGTTTGAAGGATAAAAGTAAATCTTATGTAATGATCGGTGGCTTGGATATAGAATTGACCTCCAAGATAGAGGATAGTTTAATCGGAGATGGATTTATAATAGAACAGCCACCAGAGTCCCTCGATGGAGATAATAAAAATAATATTTGTAATAAAGGTAAAAGTTTAAAAGGTGTTCAGATTGAAATAAGTCGCAAGTTGAGAGAGGATCTATATAGAAATAAAGAATTAATGTTGAAATTCAGTGAGGCCATTAGGAATCCTTTATATTAGATAAAATAGGTGCGAACGTCCTTGAGGTTCTGACCCAAAAGAAAAAATGGTCGTCATCCGATGGCCATTTTTTATTGACTTTTCTTTGGTAAATGTCTAGATTCATTATAAAGTTCACAAAGGAGGAGATATGCCCCAATGCGGAGAAATTCAGAAACTCAATTGCGGTAAATGTAAGAAAGAAACCACACACATTTTTTACGAAGAAAAAAGTAATTACTATGTCACGACTGGGTGGAAATGCACTGGGTGTGGCAGAAGGCTAGTTGTAAAAAGAACGCCAGTTTGATCAAAAAAAGTAAGACGACTTCTTAAGTCGTCTTTTTTTTAAATAAAAAATGACAGGGTTATTTGGTCAAAACAAGTTTAAACGTTCTAAAGTTTCTGATCAAAATTAAATCGGTAAATGTATCATAAATGAGAGTTACTTTTGCCTGATATATTTTGTTATAGTATCTAAGTGGAAAAATTACTCACAAACTTAAGGTTCACGCTCAAGGTCCTGTCTATTGGGGCTGTTCTTTTGATATGTTTTGCGGCTAGTCTTTTTGTTCGTTCAGTTGTAGATGATCGTATAGCATATCAGAAAGGCGCACTTGAGGCTCAATCAGGAAATACTTCCCAAGTTCTTATACATGGGAAGCTCCCAGGCTTTGATGAAAAGGGGGTGAGCGTATATCGTCTCGTAGATCGAGTATCAAAATATGCGATTTTATTTATAGCACTTACATTTCTCGCGTTCTTTATTACTGAGGCTATCTATCAGCTAAATCTTCACCCGTTGCAGTACTTGCTTGTGGGGTTGGGATTGGCCGAGTTTTATCTTTTACTTCTCGCTTTAATGGAACACATTGGATTTTTTTGGGCGTACATTATTGCTGCGGCTATGACTATTTTACTTATCTCTTTTTATAGTCGCTTTGTTTTGAAAACTAAAAAAGGAGGGGTCTTGATAGCAGTCTTACTTACCAGTATCTATTCGTATCTTCTTATTGTGCTTAATCTTGAGACCTACGCTCTTTTGTCTGGCGCACTCCTACTCTTTATCGCTCGTTCAGGGGTCATGTTTATTACCAGAAATCTCACCTGGTACGATGCTTTTAGCTACGCAAAAAAAGCAGAATAGAGCTAATTTTTAGATATTTCTTATATTTGTAAACTAACCTAGTACCACCTGCGGAATCTCAAGAACAGCACTTCTTTTTGGTAGTTATTCGTTGCGGGCAGAGGAAGCGGGGAGGATTATATTTGACAAATCTTAAATATTATATTAATATGATATTACTGCGTGCGGTCTAGGAAGGGCTTAGACCGGATCTCGCGTAGTGAGTTCTTTTAAAAATTCTTGTCTTGTGCAAACAAGGCAAAACAAAAAGTGAGGTGTCTCATGAACGATTGGGATGATATTTCTACAGTAGAGCAAGGCAATGACGGTAATGATTCTGGCGATAGTGGTAATAAGTGATGAATATGCGCCATACGGTTCGTGAAGTACAATCGAGAAAAGGGATGGTAAATTATCCCGATGAACAAAACCACGAAATAGTTGTGTGGGAAAACGGTGAACCGGTGCGCGGGTATATTGGTGATATCGAAGTCGATTATGTACGAGATGGGGATTATTTAAATCTTGATTGTTGCTAAATTAGTAACAAACACCTCAAAAAAATAAAAAATATTGCAGGGCTTTCTTTATAAAACCCTGCATTTTTGATTTACGCTAGTATCTTTTTAGAAGCAACAGGCGTTATAAAGTATATGAAAAAAATAGCCATTGTTGGGTATGGGTATGTGGGGCGTACGGTTGCAAATTTTTTTAAAGACAACTTTGAAGTTGTCGCGCGCGATATAGATAAAGAATATTTTTTTAATAACGGGAATATATATGAGCGAGCATGTAAAGTTGATGATTGGACAAATATAAATACAGCCGACCTCGCTGTGATTTGTGTGCCAACCCCAAAAAAAGCTGATGGTGGCGTTGACGTTTCTATTATTGAATCTGTAATCAAAGAAATAAAAACTCCGTTGATTCTTATCAAGAGTACGGTTCCGCCGGGCACGACTCAGCAGTTATCTAAAGATACGGGGAAGAGTATTGCGTTTAGTCCTGAGTTTGTTGGCGAGGGTAAATATGTTGTGCAGTGGTGGAAAGATCGTGGTTACCCACACCCTACAGATATGAAGTACCATGATTTTCAAATTTTTGGAGGTGATCGTGTTGTTACAGAAAAAGTTTTACAGTTTTTTGTGAGAGTTCTTGGGCCTGAGGCAAAATATATTCAAACTGATTCGACTACAGCAGAGTTATGTAAGTATATGGAAAATGCTTGGGCAGCAATGAAGGTAACTTTTTGCAACGAATTTTTTGAAATAGCAAAAGCGTTTGAGGTTAATTACAGTGAGTTGCGCGAAATATGGTTACTTGATGGCCGTGTTGAGCGAATGCATACAGCCGTGTTTCCTGACAAACGAGGATTTAGTGGTAAGTGTTTACCAAAAGATGTAAGCGGTATCGCATATGCATCTGAACAAAAAGGATATGTGCCGCAGTTAATTAAAGAAGTGCTCCAAAGTAATGCACGGTTTACTCAAAAATCAACATAGTTAAATTATTTTGTACTTCATAAAACGAAAGCTTCCTAATTTTTGATAGTGTTTTTTATTTTTCTGCTACACTTTTTTATGTGGCATCAAATGAAATTATCATCAGAGTTGTTTTATAAAATCGCTCGTGGCCAAAAGGTAATCGAGTCACGATTGTATGACGAAAAACAAAAGCAAATAAAAGTTGGCGATGAAATTGAGTTTAGTGAGATCGGTCACCTAGAACGCAAGATAAATACGTGAGGAAGAGAGTTGTTTCGGTATGCTACGTTTAAAGAATTATTTTCGAGCCATGAGTCAGTGCTTTTTTGAGGAGAAAGCAACGAATCTCTTTTGAGCGAAATAAGAAAGTTTTATTCAGAGGACGACGAGAGAAGATACGGCGTAATGGGGATTTATATTGAAAAATTAAATTAAGTATTTCCCATCTTCAAAAATCTTTTCGCCGTCTGTGATCACAGAGTCTACTACGGGGAAGAGGTCTACATGGAATCGTGCTTTGTGTGTTTGAATACCTTCTTTTTTAAATACGCTGTGTTTTTCGCCGAGAGAAAAATGCATTCCAAAGATTCTCTCAAAAGCAGTAATATCTTTTAAATACCGTTGGCGAGTAATTGCACGGTTAAGCCCAAAACCTATTTCACGAATGATGGGGCGTTCAGTTTTTTTAATATCTTCTACTATATCTATAAATTCTTGTGGAGTATTCGAACTCCATCCAACAACTAATCCTTCACGAATATCAACTCGAAAAGGATCGTGCACAGATACGGTAAAATCATTTCCCGCATAAGCATAAATCATTAAAGAGCCGTTCATTGTGGTAAAGTCTTTTGCCTCTGTAAAAACTTCACCGATGGGGAATGTGCCTCCTATATTTTCCATTCCTGTATAGTCACCAATATTTAGTTTCGGAGTTTCTACTTTGCCGATTACAAGCTCAGCACGAGCCTCTTTAATATGGAGGGTTCGAATCTTCTCAAGTTTTGATTTAATTTTTGGTCCCATAGTGAGGTACCACGAGGGGTCATATGCTAGCGAGTCTATATACACATCCCAAGTATTTTCATCATTTCGATGCAGGTGCGTGTGCTCTACGACTTTTAATTTTTTTTCAAAGAGGTGAATACGAATGCGAAATTCATTTAGTCGAAAGCTTGATGATTGAATAAGCACGACAAGATCTTGTGGTTTGAGAGAGTCAAATTTTTTAATGATTTCTTCTTTATTAG
>CAYIZO010000063.1:0-4841 GCA_964368005.1 uncultured Candidatus Saccharibacteria bacterium | reverse complement strand
CTGGAGTTCAGACGTGTGCTCTTCCGATCTGACAAGGAGTGGATTATGGGACTTGGGCGAAACACTGCAAAAAGCTATGAAGAATTTAAAATTCCCTCAACATTGATAGATGATTATGGCACAGAAGATCAGCATAAAATAGGTGAAATGGTTCGTGAATGGCTTGTCGATTTTATGGTCTCTGGACCAATCGTAAAAATAGTTGTCGAAGGATTACATGCAATCCGTATGGTACGTAAAATCATTGGCCCTACAATCCCAGCATTCGCTGAGATGGGCAGTATCCGTGGAGATTTCTCAGTTGATTCTCCAGTGCTTGCAAATGTAGAAAAACGAGCTGTTCGTAATCTTATTCACGCGTCGGGCAATCCTGCCGAGGCAGAATATGAAATTAAGCACTGGTTTAAACCTGAAGAGCTTCACAGCTATCGCAGAAGCGAAGAAGACGCGATGTCCTAATGCACTTTTATGAAAAAGTACTCATTCTTTTTCATAGGCTCTTTCTTCATTATAATTATACATAGGTATTTCGCACTTCGGCATTGGTATGTGCGAGTTTGGTGGCTAGACATTGTGCTTCATGCTGTCGGAGCTTTATTTCTATTTGCTCTTTATAAGGTATTTGTTCGCAGGAGATCATTTTTTGGTTTTTGTGTTTTTTTAATTATTGCGGGCTCTTTGTGGGAGGTGTTTGAGTTTTTTTTCAACGGGTCTCTCTTTGGAGTAGAAGAAGCGCGTCTTGGTAATCCTATATGGTTGCTCGATACAATAAAAGATTTACTTGTTGATTTGATTGCTGGTATGTTGTGGTGGCAAGTCATTTCGAAGTATAATAAGCATAATGTTTAAAATTACATTTTGTGGCGGGGCTCAGGAGGTCACTGGCGCAAATTATTTAATTGATACAGGGAAGGTACGTATTCTTGTTGATTGCGGTCTTATGCAATGCCCACGATTTTGCGCAGCGCGCAATCGTGACAGTTTCCCATATGACCCGTCGACAATTGATGCTTTATTTATTACGCACGCGCACATTGATCATGTTGGGCGGGTACCGAAGTTAGTAAGAGATGGTTTTCGAGGAGTAATTTATTCGACACCTCCGACCAAAGATTTTGCTCGCATAATGCTTGAAGATAGCCTTGGCGTACTTGAAAAAGAAGCTGCTCATATGGGTGAAAAAGAAATTATTTATTCACTCGCTGATATAGAAGCTGCGAATAAGTTGTGGCAAGGGGTCCCATATAAACAAGAAATAACGGTTGGAGATATTTCAGTCAAGATGCATAACGCGGGCCACATCCTCGGTTCTACGATGATGGAGATGGATATCCAGGGTAAAAAATTACTTTTTACGGGTGACCTTGGTAATTCACCAATGCCGTTACTAGCTCCGCCAGACATGGTAAGTGGAGTACAAATTATGGTTATTGAGTCAGCGTACGGTAATCGTGTTCATGAGGACTTAGGAGATCGCAAGACAAAACTTGAACGAGCAATCGAAGATACTATTAAGCGTGGGGGCACGCTAATGATTCCTGCTTTTGCGCTTGAGCGTACACAAGAGTTACTTTATGAACTCAACGACTTAATATAACATGGTCGTATTCCTCGCATTCCCGTATATCTTGATTCGCCACTTTCTATTAAGGCGACTGAGGTTTATAAGCGATATCAGAACTATTTTGGTCCTGAAGCACGAGCGGGCATTAAAGGGGGAGACGATCTTTTTCAATTTCCCGGCTTGCATTTAACCGAAACGACCGATGCTTCTAAAGCGATAAATGCAGTAAAAGGGCCAAAGGTTATATTAGCGGGAGCTGGTATGATGCAAGGCGGGCGTATTTTGCATCATGCAAGGCATTACTTGTCAGATAAATCGAGCATGATACTTTTTATTGGGTATCAGGCCGCGGGGTCTATCGGTAGGCGTATTATTGATGGCGAAAGAAAAGTGAATATTTTTGGGGATCTTATAACAGTTAATGCTGAAGTTCGGTCAATTCGTGGGTATTCTGCACATGCGGATACAAATCAATTACTTGATTTTATACAAAATGACGCTGAAACTCTCGAGAAGGTTTTTGTGGTACAAGGTGAGCCTGCAGCAAGTTTGTTTTTGTCGCAACGCGCGCGTGATTATCTTGGTGTTGATGCTCATGCCCCTCGTCAAGGAGAGATCGTTTCGTTCTAGATTATAAGATTTTTTAAATATTTTTATGAATTCAACTCAAAAACATATTCATCTGAAAATAAAATTTTGTGTCTCAGGTGCTGCTGAAACAGGACACTGTTCGACAGACGCACTTGATAAAGCAAAAGAAATTGGCCGAGAAATAGCTCGTCAGGGAGGCGTTTTGGTCAACGGGGCTACAAGCGGCTTTCCGTATTGGTCTGCGATCGGAGCGAAAGAAGAGGAGGGCTTTACTATTGGTATTTCTCCAGCAGCGACAGAAAAAGAGCATGTAGAAAAATATAAATTGCCGCTTGATTATATGGATATGATCGTGTATACGGGCTTTGGGTATTCAGGTAGAAACTTACTTTTAACACGCTCTGCTGATGCGGTTATTATTGGTTGTGGCAGGATTGGCACACTCAATGAGTTTACTGATTCGTTTGAAGATGGTAAGCCGATAGGAATTTTGACGGGAACTGGAGGGACAACTGATATGCTTAAAGATATTATTACAGCTTCAAATCGTACTGCGGATAATACAAAAGTTATATATGAAAGCGACCCAAAGATACTCATTCAGAAACTTACCGAACTTGTGATGAAAGACAAAGTTCACGAGTAGAAAAATATGTTACAACTAAAAATGCTCAAGGGGCTGGGCTTACTTGTAGGTATGGTTATTGGAGCCGGAATGTTTGCGCTTCCGTATGCGGTTACGAGAGCGGGTCTTTTGTGGAGTACCTTGCACTTTGTATTGGCAATTATACTTGTTACCTCGATACATTTAATATATGGAAAAATTTTAAGTCGTAGCCGTATACGACACCGTTTGCCGGGGTATGTACGCGTATATGTTGGGGAGGGGGCGTACCGAGTAACTTTGGTTACGAGGTTGTTTGCATATTTTGGTTATCTGCTTGCGTATGGAGTGCTCGGCGGATTTTTTCTCGAACATTTTATTTCGGGTTCAAGTCCAGCAGTATTGAGTATAATTTTCTTTTTTTGTATGGCGCCGTTTATGTTCATGAAGTTGTCTGGTATTGGGAGCATTAATCTTTTTCTTTCGGCGCCGTTAGTGGTGTTTGTTGGCATACTTTTTTTTGCATTTTTGCCACAGATACGATATGAACCAAGTTTGCTCTTAGGAAATTCAGTTGATTGGTTTTTCCCGTATGGTATTTTCTTGTTTGCTTTTTCAGGCGCTTCAGTCATTCCAGAGCTTGTAGATTTGTTTGGTAGTAAAAGTGAGCGACGATTTCGTACTACAGTTTTAATAGGGACTCTTATAGTATCAATCGTATATTTGCTGTTCATAGCGACAGTACTTGGGGTTGCGCGTGGAGGTATATCAGAAGACGGGCTTTCGCCAATTAGAGAATTTGGTGGGCAAGGTTTATATTTACTCGGATCGCTCATAGGTCTTCTTGCAGTTATTACCTCATATATTGCGCTTGGCATAGAGCTTCGTTTTACATTTCAGTATGATCTTGGTTTTAGTAAAAAGATAGCGGGAATTATTGTAGCTTTTGTGCCGCTCGCATTATATTTATTTGGGATAAATAATTTTTTATTAATTCTTGGTTTGACGGGGGCGGTTGGTGTTGGCGTTGAGGGGATTGCGATTCTTTTTCTTGCACGGCGTGTACTCGGGACGTCGAGAGGTTTCGTAAGTGTGTTTACACTCGCTTTTTTGCTTGGAGCTATGCTTGAAGTTTTTGGCGTCCTTGGGTTTATGTAGCAACCTATGAATAAAAAAGAAGCACTTGAGAAATTGGAGAGTGAAATTCGAGGGGATTTATCACTTCCACTTCGCGGGGCAAATTTAGTTTTTGGAGAGGGCAATGTTGATACGCAGGTTTTATTTGTAGGAGAGGCGCCAGGAGTTAATGAGGATAGGCTTGGCCGGCCGTTTGTAGGGCGTGGCGGGCAGCTACTTGATGAGTGTATTAAGAGTATTGGTTGGCGGCGTGAAGATGTATATATTACAAATATTGTAAAACGGCGGCCTCCTGAAAATCGTGATCCAGCTCCCGAAGAAATTCTTGCGTACAAGCCGTATTTAACTCGCCAAATAGAAATTATAAATCCTCAAGCGGTTGTGCCACTTGGGCGATTTGCTATGAATTATTTTTTACCAGAAGGCAAGATTACTCGCGATCAAGGTAAAAGTTTTTTAGTGGATGGGCGCATGGTTATTCCAATGTTGCATCCAGCAGCTGCTCTTCGTTCGACTCAGATGATGAAGCAGCTTCGTGAAAATTTTATGCGTATTCCAAAGATTCTCGCAGGGGAGGATGTGTTTGAAAAAATTGACTTGCCTCCAGCACACCAAGAAGTAATTATAAAAGAAACCAAAGAAGAAAAAAACGACTCCCAAAATTCGCTTTTCTAAAAAATCCCTAAAATAAGGGTTTTTGAGAACTATTGACTTAGTTCTATATTAGTGCTATAATCGTATCTGAAGAGCGAGTTCCTTGAAGTTAACCCAAACTTGCGCCCGAAGAGCGCACCACGAAAGGATATCGTCATGACACAGAGTGTCGCAGACGAAATGGACAGCAAACTCGGCAAGTTTGCCCGACAACAGCACGACTGGTTCGAGCGCGTACGCAAGGGATCGTTGGACCCCGATGCGGTGATGCGAGCGGTTCAGGCACTCATC
>CAYIZO010000062.1:0-4859 GCA_964368005.1 uncultured Candidatus Saccharibacteria bacterium | reverse complement strand
TTAACCACTCCGAGTTTAACTCCAAGATTTAATAGATCTGCCTCGTAAGAGATCCCCTCGTTGAACATAATGTCAAACTCTCCAACCTTAAACGGTGGGGCAACTTTATTTTTAACCACTTTTGCTTTCACGCGATTCCCTACAGTCTCCTCACCTTTTTTAATCTGCGCGAGACGACGAATATCAATACGAACTGATGCATAAAATTTGAGAGCCTTACCCCCTGGAGTTGTTTCAGGATTTCCAAACATTACACCAATCTGCATTCGTACCTGATTAATAAAAATGACTACCGTTTTGGTCTTCGCCACAATTGCAGTCAGCTTACGAAGCGCATGACTCATAAGACGCGCCTGCAACCCAATATGTTGCTGCCCCATATCCCCCTCTATTTCTGCACGAGGAGTGAGCGCTGCGACTGAATCGATTACGATCACATCAACACCGCCTGAACGTACAAGGCTATCAACAATTTCAAGTGCTTGCTCGCCCGTATCAGGCTGTGAAATTAAAAGACCGTTAATGTCTACGCCAATATTTTTAGCGTACTCAGGATCAAGTGCATGTTCCGCATCAATAAACGCACACACGCCACCCATTTTTTGGCACTCACGAACAATGTGTAATGAAAGCGTCGTCTTACCGGATGATTCTGGACCAAATATTTCTATAATACGACCTCGAGGAATCCCGCCAACGCCGAGCGCCCAATCAAGCGAGAAAGAGCCTGTGGGGATCGCCTCTACATCTACTTTTGGTATTTCCCCAAGCCGCATAAGCGACCCCTCCCCATATTTTGACTGAATAGCTTTTACAGCGGTATCTACCGCCTCACTTTTTTCTTCTGCAATGGTTGATACTGATTTTTCTTTTTTAGCCATGGATTTTATTTTACTCCACCACAATATGTCGCACAACTCTTGACTCTTTGCCAATTCGGTTTTTTACACGAATATCAATAGTATGGAAACCCTTTTGAAACGGAAGCGAAAGCTCAAATATCCCCTGCTCGTTGCTATACGCCTCGTACCCGTTTACCGTCAGCCGTGCTTTTGATTCAGTGGTACCTCTTACTTTTACACTTTCATCGCGAACGGTCGCTCCATCTGTAGGCTCACCCACAATCAATTCAGGAACAATAAAAATGGCCGATGTTCGAAATGATATATACCCTACACCCAATACCAGCAAAAAAAATATCGCCATTAAGTACGCGCTCTTATGTCGCCTTGGATACGCTCTTGGAATTGAAAACAATATTTCCTGCTCGTTTTTTCTAAGAGACATGTGTAGAATTTTCTCCCTCATTCCCAGTCAATATTTCACGTGGCTTTGCGCCATCCTTTGGGCCGACTACTCCCTTCCTCTCAAGCGCATCCATTAAACTCGCGGCTCGCGAATAACCTATCTTTAAGCGTCTTTGTAAGTATGTAATGGATGCCTGACCAGATTTTAGTATTTCCTGGAATGCGTCATCATAAAGCACGTCATCGACACCCTCATCATCCATCCCACTTGATGCGGTGTGATTGCCTTTTGTTTTTAATACTTCTTCATCGTATATAGGCTCAGCTTCTTGTTCACGAATGAAGTCAGTAACTTTTTTTACTTCACCCTCTGACACGAACGCTCCCTGTACTCGCTTTGGTTTACCTGCATCTCCCGCCAAAAAAAGCATATCCCCATTACCTAGTAATTTATCAGCGCCCGCACCATCTAAGATAGTCCGTGAATCAATCTGACTTGCCACCTGAAATGCCATACGACTCGTAATATTTGCCTTAATAAGACCTGTTATAACTTCTACTGACGGCCTTTGTGTAGATACGACTAGGTGAATGCCTACCGCTCGAGCCATTTGCGCAATTCGTACGATTGATGCCTCTACCTCTCTACCAAACGATGCCATTAAGTCCGCAAGTTCGTCGATAACAATAACAATATACGGCATAAATATTTCACTCGTCGCATTATATGAAACGATATCTCGCTTGCGTGCCATTTCAAGAGTTTTATATCGATCTTCCATCTCTTTAACCGCCCAACGAAGCGCGGCAATAGCATCTTTTGATTCGGTAATCACAGGCGTTTTTAAATGCGGTATGTCTTGATAGTGTGCGAGCTCAACCCGTTTTGGATCTATTAAAATAAGATTCAACGAAAGCGGTGTATTTTTATACAATAAACTCATTAAAAATGAATGAATGGAAACAGATTTTCCAGAACCTGTTGAGCCGGCAACAAGCATATGCGGCATACGCGCGAGATCTGCATATGCCCCAAGTCCTGCGACATCTTTCCCAAGCGCAAAAGTAAGTGGACCACCTCGTTGATAATCTTCGCTTTCAAGCAAACTTCGTAGTCCCACAAGCGCAATAGTACGATTCGGAATCTCAATACCAACAAATGATTTACCTGGAATCGGTGCTTCAATTCGCAACGGATGCGCGGCAAGCGCCAACGCAAGATCGCTTTGCAAACCAATAATACGTGAAAGTTTTACACCTTCCGCTGGCTTAAGAGTATATTGTGTAACTGACGGGCCAACATTTACCTCTCCCATCTCAACTACAATGCCAAAATTTGCGAGTGTTCTTTGAATAATATTTCCATTTGCACGCACATCTCCTGCTGATGGCTTCCCTCGATCATTATCCAACAATGAAAGTGACGGTAAAGTATAGTTGGCAGCTTTGTGTTTCAACTCTCTCATCTTTTCTATTGAAACATTCTTTTTTGGATCTTCTTTTTTCTTTTGAATGAGAGGCTCAATCGACTCATCAAGATCCTTTTGTTTTAGCATAGGAATTTCTGGTGTAATTATTGGCAATACAGGAGTTGGTGCAATCTCATTTTCAATTTCAGCTTCTTTCTCTTCAAAGAACTTTGGAACGCGCCTTAATGACGCATTAAAAATCATTAAAACTGCAATAATAATTAACGCTGTAAAAATAACACCGCTTGCAAATGCATCAAAAAATAACAAAAATGGCTTCGCGATAAAGTACCCCACAAGACCTCCTGTAGAATTCCCGAACAAAATATCCGACAATGCGAGACTAGAAAGCAAGAAGAATATTCCCCCTATTAACGGTAAACTAACAAATTTTTGCTTTAGCGAGAACAAAAGGGCTGCACTAATCATAACGAGAGACAACGGCAACAAAAAATACCCCTTCCCTAAAAGGGCTGTGAAGGCCGAGAGCGCCCACCCTCCTAGCATCCCTGCCATATTAAAATATGCAAAAATAAAGAGCAATGCAAACAAAAAGGCGATGATAGCTACAATGCTATCTTTGGTTTCTTGGTGAAGCCAGGGCTCGCGGTCTTCTGCATGCTCTTTTTCTTTGATTTTTTTTCTCTTCGCCACGTATATAGTATAGCGGCCTTTCTAGCCTTTCGCAAAACATAAAACCCGCAATTTTGCGGGTTTTATGTTTTAGGATACTACAAACTTTTACTGAAAATCTTTCTTACGAAAACCAGTACCTGCAGGAATGAGGCGACCAATAATAACATTTTCTTTGAGCCCTAAGAGCTTATCTTCGCGACCCTCGAGTGATGCCTTGATTAATACACGCCCCGTTTCCATAAAGGACGCTGCCGACAAGAAGCTTGTCGTGGTAAGAGCAACTTTCGTAATGCCCATCAAAAGCTCTGCGTCTTTCGTTGGCTCTTTACCTTCAGCTTTTACACGGTTGTTTTCAGCAAGTACAGTTGTTTTTTCAACAATTTCACCGATAGCAAAGTTTGTTCCACCTGGATCTTTGATTCGAACGCGAGAAAGCATTTGACGAACAATTACTTCGATGTGTTTATTGTTAATAGTCGCGCCTTGTAGCGTATACACCCTACTTACCTCTGCGAGGATATAATTTTGCACACGCTCACGTCCTGCGACATCAAATAACTCATTAATATCGAGCGGACCGTCTGAAAGCGCTGCACCAATCTCTACTTCGTCACCCTTCTTTACAAGGAGAAGTCTTCCAAACGGCACGACGAAATCAATACTTTCTTCATCGCCTTTCTGGTTCTTTCCTACAACCGTAACAACCTTTTCGCGATCTTTTTCATTAATATCGATTACCTTACCTTCGAGTGTAGAAATGATTCCTTTATTTTTTGGAATACGTACTTCAAAGACTTCTTCAACTCGAGGTAACCCAAGCGTAATGTCTCCCGATGCGCCAGCCACACCTCCGAGGTGGAATGTACGCATAGTAAGCTGTGTACCTGGCTCGCCAATTGCCTGTGCTGCGACAATACCAACTGCTTCTCCAAGCTTAACTGGCGTATTTGAACCCAAATCGTATCCGTAGCACGTTTGACAAATTCCTCGATCAATTTTACAAGTAATTGCAGAGCGAAGAGAAACTTTTGCAATCTCTTCAATGCCATCAAGCATTTCTGCATCTTCGACTGTTAATAAATGCCCCTTTGCAAACAATACTTTATGCGTAAGTGGATGTTTTAAGTCTGCGGCAAGCGTACGCCCAAATACTCTCTGCGAAAGCTGCAAACCAATCTCTTTCACATCCGCTCGATATACGTCAATACTCTCATCCGTTCCACAGTCTGATTCAGACACAACAACATCTTGAGCAACATCAACCAAACGACGAGTTAGATAACCTGCAACAGCTGTTTTGAGCGCTGTGTCAGCAGTACCCTTACGAGCGCCGTGAGTCGAAATAAAGTATTCCAATACCGAAAGTCCTTCTTTGTAACTCGATAATACTGGCAACTCAATAATACGGCCGACTGGGTTACGCATAAGACCCTTCATTCCTGCCATCTGTGTCACGGAATCCCAAGAGCCACGAGCGCCCGCATCAATCATCGAAAAAACTGGACCC
>CAYIZO010000061.1:0-4861 GCA_964368005.1 uncultured Candidatus Saccharibacteria bacterium | reverse complement strand
TTTCTAAATGGTAATCGTATCTCAAATTTAAAAAAATAAACTATTAGAATTATTTTATTAGGTGGGGTATCTGGGGGTCATTTTTATCCCCTTATTGCAGTTGCACGCGCACTTCGTGATATTGCCGAAGAACGACGAATTGTACATATGGACTTGATTTTAATGAGTGAAAAACCATTTGACGCCGACGCGCTACAAGAAGAAAATATTGCCTTCGAGCCCGTAAGCGCCGGCAAAGTTCGACGATACTTTTCACTTCTTAACTTTTCTGACTCTATCAAAACAATTCGAGGAAGTTTTTCGGCGTTTTGGAAATTTACTCTTCGCCCACCAGATGTAATATTTTCAAAAGGAGGTTACGATGCTTTCCCAGTACTTCTCGCTGCTCGAATATACCGCATACCGGTAATGATTCATGAATCAGATGCCGTGCCCGGCCTTGTAAACTCGTGGAGTGCAAAATTTGCACGCCGTATTGGCGTTTCATTTCCGGAAACTGCACGCTTGTTTTCAGAAGAAAAAGTAGCACTTATAGGTAATCCGATCCGTGCAGGCATCTTGGGTGGATCACAAGATGAAGCATTTGATATGTTTGAACTTGAAAGTGGAGTGCCTATAATTTTAATCCTCGGTGGGTCTCAAGGCGCACAAAAAATAAATGATGTCGTAATGGCAATGCTCCCCGATATTATTAATGATGTTCAAATAGTCCATTCTGCCGGAGCTTTAAACGCAGATCTCTTAAAACAAGAAGCAGAGGTAGCGCTTGGAGAAAGTATTCACAAAAAAAGATATCATGTATTTCCATTCCTTAATATTTCTCAACTTCGTAACATTTCGTTTGTTGCTGATGTTATTGTTTCTCGTGCAGGATCAGGAGCTATTTTTGAAATAGCGGCTTGGGGTACACCATCAATCATTATTCCGATCACTGGATCGGCACAAGACCATCAGCGCGAGAACGCTTACAACTATGCTCGCACCGGAGCTGCAGAAGTACTCGAGGAGGGAAATCTTACCCCTCACTTACTAATCGCAGAAATAATGAAAATTCTTAAAGATCAAAAACGAAAGGAAGAAATGAAACACTCAGCACGCACATTTGCACGAATTGATGCTGCACAAAAAATAGCTACAGAATTATTAAACCTAGGTCTTCATGAATGATCAAAAACCAGTTCGAGTCCGCATTGCCCCTTCTCCGACAGGGTATTTTAATGTCGCTACTGCGCGGGTAGCGCTTTATAATTGGCTTTTTGCCCAACAAAATAGCGGGGTATTAATTCTTAGAATCGAAGATACTGACCGCGAACGCTCACGCGACGAATATGACACTGATATTAAAGATTCCCTCGAATGGCTCGGACTTGAATATACAGAATCGCATCGCCAAACAGAACGAACTGATATCTATAAAAAACATCTTCAAAAGCTACTCGACTCTGGTGCTGCATTTTACTGCCCACATACCCACGAAGAATTAGAGCACGAATCAGAAACTCAAAAACAAAACAAGGAAATTCTTCGTCATATCTGTAGTGCTCGCGATGACGGCGACACCAAGGGCATAATTCGTCTTAAAAACAATACCTCAGATATCGTTAAAATTAATGATATTGTTCGTGGTAGTATAGAATTTGATCCTACGCTTCTCGGAGATTTTTCGCTCGCAAAATCACTTAATGAAGCTTTGTATAATTTTGCAGTGACTGTTGATGATAGCGAAATGAACATATCTCATGTCATCCGCGGAGAAGACCATATTTCTAACACACCAAAACAAATCCTCGTAGCAAAAGCACTTAACTTTACGCTCCCCGAGTGGGCACATCTGCCATTATTACTCGGAAGTGATCGCTCAAAACTCTCAAAACGTCATGGGGGATTATCTATAAAAGAGTACCGCGAAAAAGGATACCTCGCAGAAGCTATGATAAATTTTATAGCGCTACTTGGATGGCACCCAAGCGCTGAAAATCGTGGAAAAACTGAACAAGAGATATTCTCACGCGCGGAGCTTATTAAATTATTTTCGCTTAATAAAATCCAAAAAGGTGGGGCAATAGTCGCACTTGAAAAATTAAACTGGTTTAACAAGGAGTACTTAAAGGCCACCTCATCACAGGAACTCATGAGTAAGGCAGAATCATTTCTCCTACCAGAAACGCGCGCAAAACTTAAACCGACTGTTTTAGAAAAGATAATTTCAAGCCTTAAGAATCGAATTACTACTCTCTCTGAATTAGAATCAGAAATTCAACATATCATTACTATTCCAAAATACTCACTGGAATTGTTATTATGGAAAGACAAACTTACAAAACTTCAAACATCCACCATTATTGACAATATTATTACCATATTTTCTAATATATCTCCATCTGATTTTTCATCAAAAACTACCGAACAAGCCCTTGCCCCATTAATTGAAAAAGATGGGAAAGGGGCTGTTTTATGGCCTTTGCGGGCTGCTTTATCGGGCATGCCTGCATCTATCGGACCCTTTGAACTTACTGATATTTTGGGCAAAGAATTATGTTTATTGCGATTAAAAACAGCTCAAAAGCTACTCATTTGAAGCTCTTTTTCGGCGCCCTAGCTCTCTCGATACTCGTTATTGTACCGACTGTTTTATATGCAGCATCAGTAGAAGAATTGCGCCAAAACATACAAACACGAGAAACTGAAATAAAAAAAATTGAAGCAGAAATTATTAAATACCAAAATGCGCTCGAGACTCAATCAGGGGTATCACAAACCCTCAAAAATGAAGTTAAAAAACTTGAAACACAAATTAAAAAAATTAACGCCGACATTAGACTTACTGAATACCAGATCCAGAATACCGAATTAAAAATTAACGAGCTCGACATTGAAATCAACGACAAAGAAAAAAATATATCGACAGGGAGGACTTCGATCGCAGAACTTATTCGTACCCTCAATGAAAGCGATGACCAGTCTCTTATTGAAGTAATGCTCGCGTACCACAATGTGGCTGACTTTTTTGAAGAGCAAAACGCAATTATAGCTCTCGACGATACACTTGCCGAAAAAATTAATGGACTAAAAGAACAAAAAACTATTCTTAATGCGGAACAGTCAAAACACGAAGAGCAAGAACGAACGCTCTTGAGCTATAAAAAAGATCTTACTGGGAAAAAATCCGTGGAGGAATCCATCAATAGAACAAAAAGCTCTCTATTAAAAGACAGTAAAAACCAAGAATCTCAATTCCAAAAGCTTTTAGCTGCAAGAGAAAAACGTCGGTCAGCATTGCAAAATGAGTTAAAAAATATTGAAGTACAACTCCAACTTCTCATCGATCCAAAATCACTACCAACAAAGGGCACTGGAGTTCTTGCCTGGCCAGTACCAAATCCGCTTGTCACACAAGGGTACGGGAAAACAGATTTTGCGACTACCTATGGCTCTGATATTTACAAAGGCAATGGTCATAACGGCGTTGATTTTCGAGCGTCAATCGGTACGCAAATTCTTGCGTCAGGAGATGGCTTTGTAAAAGACACTGGGAATGCCGATTCAATATGTCCCGGAGGTTCATATGGAAAATGGATCGTTATTGAGCACCCAAATAACTTATCGACATTATACGCGCATTTATCATCAATACTTGTCACAAAAGGCCAAAAAGTTACTCGCGGCAGTATTATTGGCTATAGTGGCGATACTGGATACATTACTGGTCCACATCTTCATTTTACAGTTTATGCCAGTAACACCTACAGACTAACAAAGACTCAGCACTGTGGGCTTATACCGGCCGGAGGATATCTTAATCCACTCGATTATCTATAAACAAATACGCTATACTATCATATGCAAAGAAAGGTTCGAAACGCGGCAGGAGGATTCATACAACTCATTATTATCATTGTTATGGCAGTGATTATTTTAAGCCTTCTCGGCGTATCAATTAGTTCGCTTATAAACAATAAAACGCTCAAAGAAAATTTTGCCCTTATGTGGAAAGGTATTATGTGGCTGTGGACTCACTATCTTTACGATCAAGCAATCACGATGTGGCAATTTGTCCGTAGCAAGTTCTAAGAAATATTTTAACTCACACGAGGGTCCCGCGCCCCTAGTATCATTCTTCAAAATTGAAGACATAAATTACAAATAATTTTTTACGTAAGGTTGAGTCTTTTCGAGCAATGATTAGTTGGTCGTCGGAGACCAGCTTTGTTCAAAAAAACCTATTAAGTTGTTTTTTCGACTTCTTAATGTGGTTTTGTTTAATTGGGGGAGACCCTCGTGTGAAATAAAATGATTGTAAAAGAACTACTTATATTATAGATAACTAAACTAAGTGCCATGCAAGTCACAAAATCAGTAAAGTTGTGCAAGCAGGGTGTATTATATGTGTATAACGAGTGAATAGAGTGTTGAATAATGTTTACTACATACGCCAGCCATTTTTTAAATTTTATATCGGGGGAGCGGTTGATCTGTTTTTGAATTAGAGAAGGTCGCAAAATCTATATTGTGCGACCTATTCTATAGTTAATTTATAACTACCCCTACACATACCGATACACTATACTTATATCTATGCGCATATCATTTTCTGCACTTGATACCTATACTACCTGCCCACAAAAGTATAAATTTCAAGAAATTGATAAAATAAAGGGCCCGAAATCAAAAGAGGCTTTGTTTGGCACAGCTATCCACGAAGCTCTAAAATTTATGTTTTCGCGTGATCCCCTATTTCCAACATCAGATGAGGTGGTCGCACATTTTAGGGAAGCTTTTTCTGTAATCCAATCTATTTCTGATAGCAATAAGACTCGCTATCTTGAATCGGGCGAAAAAATGTTAAAAGATTTTTATACAA
>CAYIZO010000060.1:0-4898 GCA_964368005.1 uncultured Candidatus Saccharibacteria bacterium | reverse complement strand
TGGAGGACATCAGTTTCTCGATGCCATCAATTCGACGCTCGAACGCCTCGGCCCTGAATACAAGGCTGAGGTGATCGGGTCTGCCGGATACTCGGTGGGCGAAGACAAGTGTATGGCTCCTCCAGCGTGCAACAAGGACAAGCAGCAATGCCGGGGCCTTTTGTGCACGGCGTATGTGCCAGATGGTGATTGGAACATCATGCAGAAGCTCGGCGGGGATAACGAAATTCCGAACAACCCCGACTTTCGGACGTATGATGCAAACGCCATCAACTGGGTGAATGCTTCCACCTACCTCGATGCCGCCGAAAAATACATCGCCGGCTATGGGGAGACACGAAGTGTCGTCAAGAACGGCAAGCTTACAGGGGAGACGATCGACAAGAAGGTCGATTGTGTTTGCACCTGGACTCCGGGCGATGTGAATATCGCCAAAAAGCGGGGTGGGCTCGAAGTCGTTGCGTCGACGAAAGAGTTTCGGTATCAGATGCCCAATGTGATCATCGGTATCCATAAGTGGTTGGAGGCAAATCCAACGACTGTGGAAGCATACCTCGAAGGGATCTTCGACGGTGGTGATGTCGTGATGGGGTCCGAAGAAGGATTCCGTCAGGGTGCGGAGCTCGCGGCTCTGGTTTTCAATGAAGAGACTCCCGAGTACTGGGCGAAGTATGCCAAGGGTGTTGTTGAACGCGATATCCAAGGCCTTCTCGTTCCACTCGGCGGTTCCAAGGTGAACAATCTGGCCGACAATCTTCATCTTTTCGGTCTGTTACCCGGCAGCCTCAATCTCTTCGAGATTACCTATCGTGGATTTGGCACCATCGCTCATGAGCAGTATCCTGAATTGGTGCATCCTGTCGGATCGGTTGCTGACATTCTGAATACTCGGTTCATCAAGGCGATTGCGAGCCGTACTACGGTTCCGCAGGAGCCCGAGATTCCGGTTTTCCATGCGGCACAGCCGGTCACGCGAAAAATGGCCCAAAAGTCCTATCGAATTCCATTCGAGACGGGCAAGGCTACTTTCACTCCTGCGGCAGAATTGGTGCTGCAGAAGCTCCTCGATTCAGTGGCGATCGCCGGCAGTCTTGCTGGTGAAATCCATGGCCATACGGATGATGTCGGCAACGACGCTTCCAACATGGTCCTTTCGCAGAAGCGGGCATTCGCCGTGCGTGACTGGCTTAACGCCAAGTCTCCGCAGAACTTTCCTCGTGAGCGCTTCGTCGTGAAGCACTTCGGGGAAACGGTTCCGCTCGAGCCAAACGACTCGAACGAATCGCGGGCGAAGAATCGGCGCGTCGAGATCGTTCTCGGCGAGACCTCGTAGTTTCAGTATCAGTACTTTGTAAGTTCAATACATGGCCCAACTCCGTTTCGGGGTTGGGCCATCTTTCTAAAAAAAGAAAGGAGAGTCATTGATGCAGAGACATATCATTACGGCGTTTACTCCCAACCGAGTTGTCTCACGCACCGCCATGCAGATCATTACGATTAGCTGGCTTGTGCTAGGTGTGTTGACGTGGATGTGGTGGCCATCAAAACTCATTCCGAAACCGCTTGAGGTCCTCGTGGCCTTTGGTACGCTTTGGAATAAGCATGGCTTGCTTCGCGAAGTTTGGGCAAGCTTCAATACGAATCTGGAAGCTCTCGCGTGGACGATGGTGATTTCGCTCGGTCTTGCATACCTCACGGTATTGCCAGCCGTGCGTCCGGTAGTCGGATGGATTTCGAAACTTCGGTTTCTTGGTCTCGTTGGGCTTACCTATGTGTTCACCTTGTATCTTCAAGGGGGGCATCAGTTCAAGGTGTGGCTTCTCGTTTTTGGAATGACAGTTTTTTTCGTCACCTCAATGGCTGACGAAGTAGCATCCATTCCGAAAGAAAAGTTCGATCACGCTCGCACTCTGCGAATGGGCGAGTGGCGTGTGGTTTGGGAAGTAGTGGTTCTTGGGAAAATGGATGCTGCGATAGATGTTTTGCGGCAAAATGCTGCGATTGGTTGGATGATGCTTTCGATGGTTGAGGGGCTGGTTCGTTCCGAAGGTGGAATTGGCACGCTCTTGCTCAGCCAGAACAAGCAGCTACGCCTCTCTGAGGTGTTTGCGATTCAGCTTACTATTCTCGGCGTTGGCGTTCTTCAGGACTACGGCATCGGAATATTGAAGAAAGTTCTTTGTCCTCATTCTTCTATCAACCTTGAAAGGAGATAGCGAATGCCTCCGAAATATACAAAGAACGGTTCGCTTCTTCGAATCAACGATGTACATCTTTCATTCGGTTCGAAGGGTATCCTTCGAGGAGTGAATGCTGAGATTCGGGATATTGTTCGCCCTGATATGCAGCAAGGTCAGGTCGTCGGTTTTCTCGGACCGTCGGGTATTGGGAAGACTCAACTTTTTCGCATTATGGCTGGTCTTCAAGATCCAACTCTGGGGGATGTATATCTCTCCGGAAAAGATGAGAAGGTGAAGCCTGGGAAAGTCGGAGTCGTTTTCCAAAAGTATCCGCTCTTTGACAATCGTACGGTTCGAGGGAATCTCGTTATCTCGGCTCGTCAAGCAGGCCTCAAGAGGACTGACGCGAAGAAAAAAGCCGAGGCGATGCTCGAGAGATTCAATCTTCTTGAGTGCGCTGATCTTTTCCCGGGGCAACTCTCCGGCGGACAAGCTCAGCGTACATCGATTGCTCAACAAATTTTGTGCTCTGAGCACTACTTGTTGATGGACGAACCTTTTTCAGGTCTCGATTGTGTGTCGAAAGACAAGGTATGTGATTTGATCATCGAGGTCTCGAAGATGCATGAACAAAATACGATCATTATCGTTAGCCATGATATCGAGCCGCTCGTAAAGACGGCAGATACATTGTGGCTGATGGGTCGTGATCGAGACGCGCAAGGGGAGATAATCCCGGGTGCGCACATCGTCGAGACGTATGATCTCATCGAAAGAGATCTTGCATGGCATCCTGACATCGAACACACTCCGCAGTTTGCCCAGTTTGTTCGAGAAGTGAAAGCCCGGTTCAAGACGCTCTAAACAAGAAAGCTCTAAAGCTTTCACAGCACTCCTACATAGCGCGGCTATGTAGGAGTTTTTTTATACTAAATTTAAATGATATTTTCTGCTACAATAGAAAAACTATGTCGACGTTAATGATATTGGGGGTATTTGTTATAGGGCTTGCACTCGGAGGGGTTGCTATTTATATGACGAGTCGGAAGTCACAAGGGCTTATGTTGATCCAAAATCAGATCAATGAAATTGCTCGAATGATGGATTCTCGAATGGGGGAGTCGACCAAAATGATGCAATCACAATTTGGTGAATCTTCTCGTATTATTCGTGATGTAACGGAGCGCCTTACAAAATTAGATGAAACGAATCGTCAGGTGGTTGATTTTACTGATCAATTGCAAAGCTTGCAAGATATTTTAAAAAATCCAAAACAGCGGGGGATACTAGGTGAATATTATCTTGAGACTTTATTAAAGAATGTTTTACCTCCAGGTTCATTTCAAATGCAGTATCCATTTAAAGATGGCACAATCGTAGACGCTGCGGTATTTGTAAAAGAAAAAGTGATACCCATTGACTCGAAATTTTCGCTCGAAAATTATAATCGCCTTGCTGATGAGCGAGTGCCAGCTGAGCGTGAACGACTTGAAAAGCTTTTTAAAGCTGATTTAAAAATGCGCATTGATGAAACTTCAAAATATATAAAGCCAAATGAAGGTACAATGGATTTCGCTTTTATGTTCATCCCGCACGAAGCAATTTACTATGATTTACTGGTAGCCCAAGTAGGCGCTGTAAAGGTAAATACACGCGATTTAATTGAATATGCATTTAAAGAAAAGCATGTAATTATTGTTTCGCCTACATCATTTTTGGCATATCTTCAGACCGTTTTACAGGGTCTCCGGGCGCTTCAAATTGAGGAGTCGGCAAAAGAAATTCGCTCACGTGTGGAAGACTTGCGCAAACACCTGCTCAGTTATGATGACTATATGCAGAGGCTTGGTAAAAACTTAGGGACTACGGTGAATATGTACAACGGAGCGTATAAAGAGTTCAAAAAAATCGACAAAGATGTACTCAAAATTTCAGGGGTGGAGGGGGTGGCAGTAGAGGTATTGGTCATTGACAAGCCCGACGAAAACCAATAATATAAAGGCTATGTTTGCAGTAATCGAAACCGGCGGAAAGCAGTATGTTGTCGAGTCGGGTGTAAAACTAAAGATAGAAAAACTGCCCGTTGATGTGGGTGGTGTAGTTTCATTTGATAAGGTTTTACTTATTTCGGATGGAGAATCTGTCACAGTTGGTAAGCCATATATCGCTGGTATGGTAGTAGAGGCTGACGTATTACAACAGGGCAGGGCGCGCAAAATTCAAATGATGAGGTACCACTCAAAAACACGTCGTCGTCGCCGAAAAGGTCACCGCCAACCCTTTACCGAAGTCGCAATCAAGACAATAAAAAAATAATCCACAGAGATGTGGATTATTTTTTTGACAAAAAAACTGCTGGGAGTACCATGGGATTGTTGTGCGGGGGTGGTCCGATGACCGTATCTCAAGGGAGGGTGGTGAGGGGGATTCTCTCTAACCCATTTGCCCTTGGGGTACGGTTGTCGGATAGCTTGTTCTTTCAGGTATTTTTTAATCTTTTGCAGTAAGTCCGCGGTTCACCCTGCGGCATTTTTTTATTTTATTTTCTATTTTTTATTTCTTTCTTGAGGGTAGCAGGGTCGGCGTATTCCATTTCGGTACCGGTTGAAATGCCTCGGCCAAGATGGGTGAGGGTGATACGCTTATCTTTTGTAAATGGTTCTAAAACGCGCTCAATATACAGAGCCGTTGAGTCGCCTTCGGTTGTAGCAGATGTTG
>CAYIZO010000059.1:0-4914 GCA_964368005.1 uncultured Candidatus Saccharibacteria bacterium | reverse complement strand
GAGCGCCTTATTAATGTCACAAAAAAATCTCTTATGATAGGAATTGCCGAAATTCGACCCGGCGCGCGAGTCGGTGATATAGGGAATGCAATACAGAAATATGCAGAAGGGGAAGGGTTCGGTATTGTGCGAGAGCTTGTAGGTCACGGAGTGGGGCTCGCGGTGCACGAAGAGCCCGAGATACCAAATTGGGGCCGAGAGGGCACGGGGCATGAATTAGTTGAGGGTATGGTGCTCGCGATTGAACCAATGTTGACAGTTGGCTCACCGCGCGTAAAAGTCTCGCGAGATGGTTGGGCGTGGAAAACTCAAAGCGGCAATAATGCGGCACACTTTGAACACACAATCATAATTACTAAGAATGGAGTTAAGGTAATTACCGAGTAAAATGGCACGCTTTTTAGGGATTGATTATGGTTTGCGACGGGTGGGGCTTGCACTTTCTGATGAGCGAGAATTTATGGCATTTCCATATGGGGTGTTAGATATTGGAGGGCTTATGCCAGACGATATTAAACAACGTATTGGTGATATTTGTAAAAAAGAAGGCGTAGAGGGAATTATTGTTGGCATTCCTCGTGGGCTCGCGAGCATGCAAGATACTGAAATGACGGACCATGCATTGAGATTTGTCGATACTCTAAAAGCACTTCAAATACCCATTCAGACTGAGGATGAATTTTTGAGTAGCAAGGAGGCCAGCCATAGTAAAACGCCAAAGGCGCTTATTGATGCTTCAGCTGCCGCACTTATATTGCAAAGTTTTTTGGAACGAAGGCGAGATATGATAAAATAATACTATGAATGATCCTTATCTTTCGGTTGTGATTCCAGCATATAATGAAGAAAGGCGTATTACAAAAACACTCGATGTTATTTTTGGATACCTGAAACTGCAGACGTATTCGTGGGAGGTCCTAGTTGTTTTAGATGGCGTGACCGATGGGACTGCGGGCAAGATAGCAGAGTTTTCAAAAGATAAGAGTGGCATTCGCGTCATTGACCGAAAACAAAACAAGGGCAAGGGTTATACGGTTCGAGAGGGGATGTTGGCTTCACGCGGATCGATACGACTTTTTACTGATGCTGATAATTCTACTGATATCGCTCATTTTGATAAAATGAAACCAATATTTGACGAAGGGGGTGATGTTGTCATCGCCTCTCGCGATCCAAAAGATGCGGCTGGTGCAACCCAAGCGGTACCGCAGCCAGTTTTTAAGAGAATGCTCGGTAATATGGGGAATCTTTTTATACAGATTGTCGCAGTCCGGGGTATTTGGGATACGCAATGTGGGTTTAAAGCATTTACTCGGGAGGCGTCTGAAAAAATATTTTCAGTTTCTCGCATTGATCGTTGGGGATTTGATATCGAGGCGCTTGCGCTCGCTCGTCGCTTTAAATATTCGATTCGTATTATTCCCGCGCATTGGATTAATGATGAAGCGAGTCATGTAAAACTTTCAGGGTATGTAGGAGTTTTACTTGAAACGGTTAAAATCCGTTCGAATATTATATTGGGAGCATACGATAAAAAAATATGAACGAATCTCCAGAGCTTCGCCAAGATGTAGTAAGTGGCGATTGGGTTTTGATTGCGCCGGGAAGAAGTAAACGGCCACACGCATTTGCGTTGAAGGTGCGAAGGCGCAAGGCGCCGAAATCAACCTGTCCTTTTGAAGATCTTCAGAAGTCAGGTAACGGTGATCCACTTCTTTGGTACTCAAAAAATGGCAAGGAGAGTGGCGAACTTCGTCGAGATTGGGTCTTACAAGTAGTCAAAAATAAATATCCAGTTGTTGCGGGTCACGAAGGTGTGTGCCCCATGCCGGTACCATACGGATCATATCGCAAGATGGCAGGTATTGGTTTTCACGAAGTAATTATTCCGCGTTCGCATGTAAAATTTTTAAGTGCGATGACTGCCATTGAGGCAGAGCGGATTATTTCTGCTTATCAGGAGCGAATTTTATATCACACCAAAGAAAAATGTCTTAAGTACGTTTTTGTGTTTCATAACAATGGTGAATCGGCAGGCGCTTCAATTTACCATCCGCACTCACAAATTGTGGCGCTCCCAATTATTCCACCAGATGTTTATAGATCGCTTCACGGAGCTCATAGATATCAACAAGAACATGACGCATGCGTACATTGTCGTTTAATCGCGTGGGAACTTGAAAAAAATGAGCGCGTTATTTACAAGAATGAATCTTTTATTGTAGTCGCGCCATTTGCGTCGCATGTCGCATTTGAAGTCCGCATATTTCCGTTAAACCATGATGCGCGTTTTGAGCGCATTACAAAAGAAGGCCGCTTATTATTTGCAGAAGCATTGACAAATACTTTGCGAGCGCTAAAAAAAGTACTCAAAGATCCTGCGTTCAACTATTTTATTCACACAGCTCCCGTTGGTGATGGGGAATATGATTATTATCACTGGCATTTAGAGCTGTTGCCAAAAACTTCGCATCTGGCTGGTGTTGAGTTGGGCACAGGGGTAGAAGTAGTTACTATGCCGCCAGAGGACGCAGCTACTTATTTGAGAGAAGCAATATAAGATTAGTGAATCTAGAATTTATGAATTCAAAACAGCATATCATTATCGGAAATTGGAAGATGAATCCGCAAAAAATACGCGATGCGAAAACATTGTACAGTGAGATTGCTAAAAGGCAGGCTCGATTTGGTCGCGTTGAGGTTGTGGTGGCTCCGCCATTTCCGTATATTAGTACGGCAGCGCGCACAAGAAAGATTCATCTTGCTGCGCAAGACGTGTCTTGGGAGGTAGCAGGATCGTATACGGGAGAAGTTTCATGTTCAATGCTAAAGGATCTTGGAATTACGCATGTTATTGTGGGCCACTCAGAACGACGGCGATATTTAGCGGAAAGTGATGAGATTGTAAATAAAAAATTAAAAGCAGTGTTAAAGGCAAATCTTCATCCTATCGTATGTGTGGGCGAGTTAAAGCGTGATCCCGATGGTTTGTTTTTTGGAGATTTGCGGCGGCAGGTTGAGGCGACATTCGCGAAGCTTAAGAAGCAAGATCTTGGGAAAATAGTTATTGCATATGAGCCTGTGTGGGCGATTGGCTCGGGTACAGCTGCGCACCCCGAAGATGCGAGAGAGGCTGCTCTTTTTATAAAAAAGACACTTGCAGATCTTTATGATATCGCGTCGATACGCAGACTAAGAATTATATATGGTGGGTCAGTAAATGCAAAAAATGCTACCTCGTTTTTAAAAGAACAAGAAATAGTGGGGTTATTGGTTGGCCGAGAAAGTCTTAACCCAAAAGAATTTTTAGGAATAATTGAATGCGCTCGTTTAATATCGTAACAATTCCGAAGTCGCTCAAAGGGAAAACTGCTGTTGTTCGAGTCGATTTTAATGAGCCTACTAAAAACGGAAAAATTGCTGATAGTTTTAGAATCAAAAATACAGCTCCTTTAATAAAAGATCTTTTGCGTCGTGGAGCGCGTGTAGTATTGTTGGCGCATCTTGAGGACCCCATAACAAAAAAACAGTTAAGTTTTAAATCACATACGGTTCAACTCTCTCGTATACTTGGTCAAGGTTTAAGTTTTGTAGAAGAGTATTCTCGAAGTGCTGTTCAGAAGGGATTTTTAAAAAACAAAGTAGTACTTCTTGAAAATATTCGGTTTCATAAAGGCGAAGAAAAAAACGATATAAAATTTTCAAATATTCTTGCAACGTTTGGCGATTTATATATAAACGAGGCGTTTAGCGTTTCTCATCGGGCACATGCCTCAATTGTTGGCTTACCTCGTTTGCTTCCAGCATATGCTGGGCAGTTATTTATGAGGGAAGTAGAAGCACTTAGCGTGGCGCTTCATCCTGCGCGTCCATTCTTGTTGATAGTAGGTGGGGCAAAGTTTGATACAAAGTATGCGTTACTGAAAAATTTTCTTCCCAAAGCGGATTTCGTTTTTTTAGGTGGAGTGCTCGCAAATACATTTCTTGCTGCTCACGATATTGAGATCGGTTCTTCAATGTACGAAGGCCACGCCTTACCTGCAGTCAAAAAGGGCTTTCTGAAATCAAAAAAGATTTTGTTGCCATTTGATGTTCGTACGGCTCGTGGGACTAAAGATGTATTTGATGTCAGCTCCAAAGAAAGCATTTTAGATGTAGGTCCTGATACGATAGGGCAACTTGTGAGTCTTGCTCAAATTTCAAAGTATGTTTTATGGAATGGCCCGTTGGGATATGTTGAGAAGGGGTACGACAAGAGTACTCGTGAGCTGTTAACCGCATTGTCACGCTTACCTAAGACCAAAGTTATATTGGGGGGTGGTGACACGCTTTCTGTCCTTGACCATATGAAACTATATAAAAAGTTTTATCATGTTTCAACGGGAGGTGGGGCGATGCTTGATTTTCTGGCTGATGGTACGCTTCCGGGCATTGAAGCTCTCAAAAAATCTAAGAAAGTGTTAAAATAAAAATATGTTCAAAGTAATTTATCCGCGTAGGTGGTTTATCTGGACCATTGTTTTATCTGTAATTACTGCGCTTCTTTTGATATGGGCGATTGTGTTTTATATGATTGAAACTCAATACGGTGTAGATTCGCTCAATGCTCAATTCCTCGATACCTTTAATCGCCTCCACAAAAAACGAAATTTAAATAATATTGATATTTCCAACTGGCTCACATATCGTAACGAAAAATATGGATTTGAGTTTATGTATCCATCAGCCATTATTTCTTCTGTAGATTATAGCAACGATTTTGGCGGAGGCTATACTATCCCAAAAGAAAGTTTCACTTTGTATGATCCCAGTATTGAACCAAGTTACTGTCACACAAGCGCTGGAAACGAGACTAATTGTTATAACGATGGCTTTACTTTTGGTATATACACTAATGACCAGAAAACTAAAAGT
>CAYIZO010000058.1:0-4974 GCA_964368005.1 uncultured Candidatus Saccharibacteria bacterium | reverse complement strand
TCCACCAAGAAAAAATTACCAGCGTATTGTTGGTAATTTTTTGTTGGTTGCAAAACAGCTCTGGAATCGAACGGATTTGAACGCCATAGGTTCGAGTGAAAATCCGCGGGCGCGTTGAGAAAACGCGCGACTCCCACCACCTCCACAATACTTGACAATGTCACTGAAGGGTGCTATTGTTTTAACCGAAACGCACCCTAAAATCGAGGAGGAGTTATTATGGCAACAGACGATCCTGTAAAGGAAGAAGTCACGTGCGCGAAATGTGGATTTGGACCCTACGTTCCCAGCATCATCTGTGATTTCTACCAACGTGGGGATGACCCCAAGAACGGCGTCTGCGAACGGTGCATGCTCGAAGAAGCATTTGCGCCGAAGGCAGTCCCCTCGGAGGAACACCTCCAAAATGTCTGCAAACTCGGCCAGGGCGAAGTGGTGTGTGCTTTCTTGACCAGTGGCCCGGGCGGCTTCACTTGCACCAAAGGGACTTCGATGGAGGACACAATCCGCCAACGACTGGCAAGCGGATCCATGAATGCGAAGGGCGACAACTGCTCTGGACCGCCCAATTTCGCTCCGTTCTAGAACAACCAACATCCAACTCCCAAGGGCTGAGCAGACCCGCTGCTCCCCGCCATGTCATAAGACCTCTGGCGGGTTTTTCATTTATTTAATTTCTAAACTTTCGAACCATATTTATTAATACTTGACAAAAGTATAATATGATGCTATTGTTTCCTCAATGTTCTTATTTTAGGAGGAAGAATGGCAATCGATAAAGTCGAGGCAGCTCGCCTTCTCCAAGAGGTTGGCGATCGCATCGTACTCATCCGTGAGCTTGTTCGAAAGGATTGTGACCCTCACAACACCGGAGATCAGGCATTCGCATCAGATCTTCTCGTAGTCGGGACTGGAATTGTCCGGCTTCAGAAAAGATGCGAGACCTAAATCGCCCATCAAACAACTCACAAGGAGTGAAGGAGAAACCATGGAAGCGAAAACCGAAAAGACCGAAGCGCAACTTCTCCGTAAAGCCCGTGTACGCGCCGGAAATTACGGCGCTTGGCAAGTCGCTCCCGAACACAACGGAAAGGAGATCTGGATTGTCGCAGAGCCACCACGCCGCTGTCGATTTCGAAACCCTAAAGGTCAGGTGGACACAGCGATGGTCTACCGTCGCCTCGACGGCCTGGTCGCGCGTGCGGAGTATTTGGAGCTCATGCCAGAATACTGTCTCGTCGACCCAGAAGCCGCAGGTCACGCGTAACTTCATCCTCACACAACAAGGATCTTAAGTGGAGTCCAAAACTTCATCCACTCAAAGACCTGAACGCCAACGCGTGTTCAGGTCTTTCTTATTTTAGTGCTATAAAATTTTCAAAGGTATATCTCTCTAACTAGTTTCAAATTTTATGCTCTATAGTCCACAAACAAAAAATCTTAATTGACAGCGCAGTTCTTCTCGATTATACCGAAAGAAGATACAAGGAGGCTCCATGACAATACCTACGATTCTTTTGATTGCAGTACTCGCGTCTACAATAACCTCTCCGACGCCCTCGCAAACCCCACAAGTGGTCAGCGTGGTGACAGATTGTACAAAAGCAAAGCTAGAGAAGATCAATTCGCCAGAAGAATTCAAAGTTGGAGAGCGTAAGATTCGCCCACCGAGACTCATACACTCGATGTACAGCAATATCGACTCAGGATTTCGTTGCCACTTCTACTCCGTGGATAACGAGATCCTCTGGCAATCTCAGCAAAATGAAGATCTCTCCTACACCGCGTACGTGATACAGAAAGACGGCTCGTACAAAAAATATGACGGAGCAATCATCATTATCCCCGATGAAGAGATCGCCGTACGACGCGACACAGGCAGACAAGAGACCCTTATTGTCCCACTTCATATAGTTGACCCGAAGGATATGAGTCACATAATAGACACGGGCTTATTCACCTTCAAATTGAGCCAAGAGTCTTAGCGCGTAAGCCGTAACCCAGAGCCCGATCGTTTCATGCGACGAATCGGGCTTTTTTATTGATAAAGCGTTTTTGTTTTTATTTCAAAATCTATTCTTGTCGTATAATTATAAAAAATATTCTTACATTATTTTAGAAATAAAAAACCGCCCCTAGGACAACTAGGAGCGTAACTTCATTTCTATAATTATCTCTGCGAGTTGCTGAGCCTCTCTTTGGCGCTGCGCCAAAATAGTTGGCAATTGGGAGGAGTAATAACGAGGACTAAGGGCAAGAAACGGAGAGCCATTTCCTACCCTATAACGCGGCAAAAATTGCCAATCGAGCTCTCCGAGGTGCTCTTCGTTCAAACTCCCTACGCTCAAGATAAGCGTACCGAAACCTTTCTTATTAGACGATCTGTAATCCATTACCACACAAGGAACTGGAGATTGAATCATGCTTGCGCTCTCGTGCCCCTCACATGACCAATATGTTTTGATCCCTAGGGAATTGGTCGCTTGAACCAATGAACGAATGTTCGGATCGAGAGCCCCAAGAGACGGCTCTAATGTTAGATGAGGAAGCATGTGCACCTCCTTCTTTTCTGAAATGATTCAAGCAAATTTAATTAAGATTTGCAAACAAGAAATTGCCAAAACAAAGCCCTCAAGATATTTCTTTTTTACGTATTAAAATATGCTTAAAGTTGCCGTTCAATACTGATCATGCTAAAAGTGAACCGAAGTACTTAAAAACAAACGCGGAGGTGGGTATGGCACGCAAGGGCACAAACAAAGCAAAGCGCAAAAAACACAAACTGAAACTCAAACGACAGCAGCGCCAAGCAGCCGACAGGCAAAAGAGCGACACCTACACAACATGCCCCGCAAAAAGCGCTCAGCGTAAAAAAACACGCACATAACAAAAACAAAAGTCCAAAATCTCATATTGCTTGCGCGGTATGAGATTTTTTTATGCACAGTAAAAATCTCGTAAAAGATTTTTACTAGAACAGACAATGATACAATGAGCAAGTGACCACTCCTGAACTTTTAGACTTTATAAAAAAATCTCTTGCCGCAGGAGTAACGCCTGACCAAATTCGCAATTCTCTCATCAGCCAGCGCTGGAACGAATCCGACATTAACGAAGCATTCTCGCAAATCGCTGGAGACACTATGCGCGCTCCACTCTCCACGCAACCTCCTCAACCTGAAATACCGCCTGCCCAAACTACTCCTTCACTTACTATTACTCAATCGTTTGATCCCTCCCCTCAATCGACACCGTATTCGCCAGACTCGATCCCTCAAACAAGCACCTACCAAACAACTCAAACTTACACCGAGCCGCCAAAAAATCGATCCCTTATGCCCGTTATTGCTGTGGTATTTTTCTTGGTATTCGCACTTTCTGCTGCTGGGGGATATTACTACTATACTCAGACTAAACTTACTCCTGAGCAAGTCTTGGAAAAAGCATTCACAAATGCATCAACCTTAAAAACAGCAAAATTCGCGGGTACAACTCATATAAAATTTTCAATTGATTTACCAAAAGACTCTGTGCCAGAAGGAATGCCTCAAATCGGTCCTGGTGAGTATAATATAAAATTTAATGGAGCCGTAGATGGTACGGACGCTACAAAACCTCGTTTTTCTATAGCCGGAGAAGGGTCACTTAACATGAACTTTATGGGCTTAAAAATATCCGCGGAAGGAAGCGGAGAATCTATTTTCGTAGATAATCTTGTATATTTCAAGGTAAATTTACCCGATATTCTTAAGAGTATTGGTGCTGACTTTTTAAATGATACTTGGATTCAAGCTGAGATCCCTGCTACCCCCGAGGCCCCAGCGAACCCATTTACCGATCCGCGAGAAATTGAGAAGCTTAAAACTCTTTTTAGCTCAAAAAAATTGATTAGTGAGATTAAAGAACTCCCAAAAGAAAACGGCGCATATCATTTTGCTCTTACCTACGACTTAAACGAATTCTCAAAGGCGATGACTACCGTACTAAACTCATCAGCAACCCCGACAAAAATGACACCAGAAGAAGAAAAAATGGTTGCCGATCTTTTCAAAAATATAAAATTTACTAAAAACGAGATCTGGATCGATGCAAATACGTTTTATACAAAACGCATTCTTATCCAAATTGATTACAATATAGATTTAAAAGAATTTATTGGTGAATCAGGAAAATTCACAGCTTCATTGGGCGTGGACACATCCTATAGTGACTTTAATAAGCCAGTTAACATTGCTGCGCCAGCTTCCTCAAAAACTATTGAGGAACTTATGAAGTCTACCGCCACTAAATCTAACAGCCAAGGAAACTCTCTTCTTTCGTCCCGCACAAAAGCTCGTGATGCTCGACGCATCGCAGACACAAGACAAATTCAGCTCGCGCTCGAACTTTATGCCGATGCAAATAACCAAAAATATCCAAAATCCATCTCTCTACTGACATCAAAATACATACCCGTAATACCTACAGACCCCTCTACCAACACAGCTTACATATATTCGGTTAATGACTCTCTTGTAAGCTATCATTTAGTAGCTAGCTTGGAGATACCAAATAATAGCGCTCTCATTGGAGATACAGATTGTAATTCAAAAACCGGAGTAGGTTGCGGCCAAAAACTACCATTCGACAAAAAAACAGGCTTCGACGGCAATGATAAGAAAGGATGCAAAGGAGAAGTCGGGCGCTATTGCTACGACATCACTCCCTAGTCTTTTTAAGACTTCTTTTTAAACTTCACTGCAAACACTGGCTCGTATTGGTTGTTGTGCTCATCAGTAATCCCTACGCTCTCTCCCTTCATAAGATGCGTCAAAGCGATATCGCTCAACATTTCATTATCAGTTTTTAAGCTATTCTTAATAGTCTCAAGTCGAGCAAACTCAGCAGCGGACGCGCGCTGTATATCATGCTCAATTCGAAGCTTCTTTTCGCGAATTTTTTTATATTCTTCAATAATTTCTCGATATTGAGTGC
>CAYIZO010000057.1:0-5075 GCA_964368005.1 uncultured Candidatus Saccharibacteria bacterium | reverse complement strand
GGCGCGCCGGGTTTTTGGTACGGTCTTTGCGAAAAAAAATTTTTGGCGCGCCGGGCCAACGTGGTTGGTTTGGGGTATCGCGCGCGCTTAACACCGCGCGCTCTTCTGGCTAGACCTCCCCGGAGAAGGCGGGGTCGGCGGATGCCGCCATTGTGCAAGTAGTGTTAGCTAATCTTATATTCGAGATAAAATTGCTCCGCGTACTGGTTCGCAAAGTAGGTAAGTATGACTTTACGATAAACCCAGAGTAAAATGTACAAAGGTGTAAGGCAAAGAGATATCGTGAATATCATTGTGTTAGGAACGATTGCGCTGATGATGACAGAAACGAAGCTTAGCGAAAAAGAGAATGGAGATGCTGCTATTAGATTTCGCCAAAATCCGTATCGTATATTATATTGCAACAATAACCTGCCGTTTCCAAGCTTTTGTCGTATCAGCCCGATTGCTTCCTTTATAATTTTTCTTGCCTCGTGTTCGTTGGATTCCTCATCTTTTTGGGTTAAAAAATTTATTCTGAACTCACTATGAATTTTTTCACAAAGTTGCTGCTTTTTTTCTTTGCTGAATTTATCGTCCAAATGAAGTAATCGTGAGGTCGTGGGAAAAAATAATTCATTTCCAAAAATTTTGGTTTCCAATATTTTCCCGATATTTCTGATTATGTCCGTGCCCATATAAATCAAGACGAGCGATAAAGATATTCCGAAAGTTACTCGAATAAATGCGGCGGCCTGATCATAAGAAGTAAAGATAGTCAGCATGATGAGATAAACGGGCAGCAGCGCGACCACCGTCGGATAGAGACGAGCTTCGCGGCTATATTTATCAAAAAAACTATTCAACAACTTATCCCACATATTATAAATTCACCGTATATCACTGGTCACTGTAGTCTCCGGATTGCGTTCGAAGAGATACTTGACCATCATCCTGTATGTTTATTCGGATATTGCCCACGTGCTTTGTTGTAAGTACCGTTCCGAACTTCGTGTAATAATCGCGATCGTAATCTACGTTTTCCGCTACTGATACCAGAGTAACCTTGTGACCGACACTTTTAATGGCGTCTTCGTGGATGTGGTTTTTGCTACCATGCCCCGGAGCAATTATTATATCTGCCGTCATATCCACGTCCGGATCGTTGAACATATGTTCGAATGCCTCCTTGGTTGCGTCTCCGCAGACCAAGACTGACCTTCCGGCGTGGGATAGCTTTACTACGTGGCTGACATGGTCGTATTCATCCCGTTCGCTTGCCAATGCGTGTAAGTCTGGATGAGGGTGGAGAATGCTAATTCCGTCCTCTTGCCAAAAATGATTGCTTGCTCCCCGTATGTTCTTTAGAACCGTTACTCCGTTTATCTCTTTCTTTCTTAATTTTTGGTAGAATTTCCAATCTTCCTCATCATATGGCGATCCTTCCCAGCTATCGCATTGCTTATCATGTTCAGTGTCCCAGAAATTTGAGATGACAGCCTTCGTAAATAACGCCTTAATGCCGGAGAGATGGTCCATATCCGGATGCGACAGGATAAACCTGAAGATGGATCGATTTGGGAAGTTTGTGGCGAAATAGTCGACTGGATTGGTTACTCCTACACCCTTCAAAAGTAGGCGTACCGCTTTTTCCAGTTCGGTAACGGCGCGCGAGTCGTCGATATCGATCATCGTCAGTCTTCCCGATGGGTGGTCGGCTATGGTACAGTTTCCTTTACCAACGTTTACGATGTGAATATCAAGTGCCATAATTATTCCTCTTCGTATGTCTGAGTAAAATCAGCGAATGTGATGGATCCCCAATTTGGTCGTATGGGAACATCATCGCTGTGATAGAAATTATTATTGCGTTATTATAGAACAGATAGTAGAACAAAGTCAATATGTTCTTGACTTTGGACTCTTCGTCCTTTAGAATAGTTTGTAGGTAGGAGAAAATATTGATATGGCGACCCAAACCCTTCATCCCGCGCAACAAAAGCTACTTGACCTGCTAGCAAAGCATGTGGATGAGCCGCTTACCATACGAGAACTTCAGGAAAGCATAGATGCCTCCTCCACGAGTGTCGTCGTTCATCACATGATTCAACTTGAAAAGAAAGGATATTTAAAGAAGAATCCGAACGATCCGCGTGATTATACTGTATTGGATGGGCCAGAAAAACAGGTTGCGTATCTCAATATGTATGGTTTGGCTCAATGTGGTCCAAGTGGTTCCTTTCTTGATGGCACTCCTGTTGATAAAATACCTATTTCTACTAGGTTGCTTACATTTCCATCATCTGAAGGATTTTTAGTTAAAGCCAAAGGTGATTCAATGACGCCCAAGATAAACGAGGGTGATGTCGTTATTGCACAAAAATCAACCATTGCTGTCAATGGAAATATGGTAGTTTGCGTTAATAGTGGTGAGGCTTTAATAAAAAAGATACAAAAAGAGGGAAATAATATAATATTGTCTTCCTTAAACCCTCAATATGATCCATTTATGGCAGCGAAAGATTTTCGAATAGAAGGAATTGTTAAAGGCGTGGTAAGTAATTTAGTTTAATTGAGCATGTTAAAACAAAAACCAATAGTCATTAGCTTGTTTTCTGGTGCTGGTGGTTTGGACGCTGGTCTCAAAAAGGCAGGATATGATATTAGAGTAGCGTTAGATTTTGATCATGACAGTTGTGAGACTTTGCGACTGAATTATAAAAATACGGTTGTTATAGAAGGCGATATTCAAAAAATAACCACAGATGAATTGTTTAGTAAAGCGAATTGCAAACTGGGAGATATCGATTTATTGGTTGGTGGGCCGCCTTGTCAGCCTTTTTCAAAATCAGCATTTTGGAATGGCTCTAAAGGCTTAAAGGATCCCAGAGCAGTCACACTCCATGAATATATACGAGTTTTAACAGAAATGAAACCTAAGGCATTTATACTCGAGAATGTTTTTGGATTAGCATATAAAAATCATAAAGAAGCTTTTGATTATTTAAAAGAAGGATTTAAAGCGCTTGGCTATCATATAAATTGTAAAGTAGTTAATGCAGCAGATTACGGAGTTCCTCAGCTTCGACAAAGGTTAATAATTTTGGGTTCGAGAGATAAATTGATAGAGTTTCCTCATAAAACACATTTGCCACCCTCTGAAAAAGATAATGGAATGCTTTTTGAATTTAATGAGAATTTGCCCTTTCACGTATCTGCGAAGACTGCGTTTACAGGATTAAGGCCAATCTTAAAAGAGGAGTTAGGGTCTGAATTAAAAGTAAATGGAAAATGGGGACATTTATTACCGGATATTCCTCCTGGAGATAATTATTTGTTTTACACAGAAAAAAAGGGACATAAAAATCCGTTATTTGAATGGAGATCTCGTTATTGGTCCTTTTTACTGAAATTGTCTCCAGATAAACCTTCGTGGACAATACAAGCGCAGCCAGGACCGTATGTAGGACCATTTCATTGGGAAAACAGAAGACTTACATTTGCAGAAATGAAACGAATACAAACTTTTCCAGATAAATATGAATTCTATGGAAAAAGATCTTCAATACAAAAGCAAATTGGAAATGCAGTACCATCGTTGCTTGCTCAAAAATTAGGGGAAGCAGTTAAAGAGCAATTATTTAGATGATTTTTTCTCTCCACGGCGAAGAATTTTACTCCAGTGATTATAAAAGTCTTTCTGAGTTTTGAACTCTCCACCATTTTCTTCTCGCATTTTATTTATTTCCATTATTGCGCCTACATAGTCTCTGGTAGCACTGGATGCGGTTTTAGAAGCTATTTTCCATGGTTCAATTACTAGTATTTCGAAATTTCCTACTGTATTTTTAATGGCGTCCACATCAAATATGGCGATAAGATCTAAATGGTATGTATATTCCTTAAAAGGTCGAATTGCTTGAGGAAATTTTTTGTCGTGATATTTTAAATATGTACCAAAAGTATAGAGCGTGATTCTTGATTGTGTTCTGTTTGGGTTAGCTGCATTTCTTCGAGCAGCTTTTATGTCTAGTGCTAATAATTTATTGTTTGTTAACGATCCTGTTAATTCAAGGTCAGGAAAATAACGAAATCCACCCTCCGTAATTGAGATGCTTTTATTATTCTTAGTCTTTTCATTTATATGAGCAATTAAAGCGCCTTCAATAATATTTCCCAAAGTTCCCGGTTCTAGATTTAAAGGTAATATTTTTCCTTGTTTTGTTGCAAATCCGATAATTTCAAACTTAAAATCGGCGACTAAACCTTTTACAAAATTTTTAAGCTCATCAATATCGGTAATAGGTTTACTCATAGTTTAGAAGTGAGTTGTGAAATAGTTAGTCCTAAGGCTTTTGAAATTTTTTCTATATTTTGTATGGTAATATTTTTTTCCGCTCTTTCAATCATGCCTATGTATGTTCTATGTACGCCCGCAAGATCGGCGAATTGTTCCTGTGATAACTTTTGTTTAAGCCGCTCTTCGCGTACTTTTTTTCCGAATTTGACTAATACATCTTTTTTCATTGCTCTGACAAGAATTATAGATACTTGCTAACTTTGATGCTACATACTATAGTTAGCGAAGATATTTTTGCGAAAAATTTTTGCGGGGTCGTTTGTTCTTTTTTCCTTTCTCATCGGCGGCTCACCGCCGAGTTTCGCCAGAGCTTTGCAGCCGTCTCGCGCGCCCGCACCGCACGAGCCCTCGAAAATGTTGCCGCGACCGACTCGATTTCTGTCGCCTCGAGTAGAGTTGGAAAATCCTCTCGATAGACCAACTCATTAGTTTTATTGCGAAAAGTAAATTCCGCTCCCTGTCCAGATTTATGGCGATCAATTCGTTGACTAATGTTACTAGTGCAGCCAACGTAGAGGTGGTTTTTAGGACCACGAAGAATATAGACACTAAACATACATCAATGCCCTTCGATAAACTCAGGGCTTTTCTCCAAGTTCAAAAGTCGAAGACTTTGAGCTTGTCGAAAAGTCGGGGCGCGGAGAATCGAACTCCGGTCTCACGACCCCCAGCCGCGAATTCTACCGTTAAACTACGCCCCGAATTCTGGCTATTAGCTTTTAGTCATTAGTCTTTA
>CAYIZO010000056.1:0-5127 GCA_964368005.1 uncultured Candidatus Saccharibacteria bacterium | reverse complement strand
TTCCGATTGCGGAGGCAAAACGAATCAATCCCTATATCGGATTCCGAACTCCGCCAGTATCGCGCCTCGGTACGCCACTCTGGAAACAAACGGTAAAGAAAACTAAAGATGATGCGATCGAATTCGCCCGTAAACTTCTCGCCATACATGCCTCACGCACTGTAGCAACCCGTGAGCCGTTTAAAAAATTTCCAGAGCTTGAAGAGCGCCTTGAAGCATCATTCCCATATTCAGAAACTGAAAGCCAAAAACAAGCATTAAAAGAAATTATGAAAGATCTAGAATCGCGATTTCCTATGGATCGTATACTGGTCGGTGATGTCGGTTTTGGGAAAACCGAACTTGCCGTACGCGCGTCAGTGCGTATTGCTGCCGCAGGCAAACAAGTGGCCATACTCGCCCCGACAACATTACTTTGCGACCAGCACCATCAAGTGTGGCTTCGAAGAACGGAGGGCTTGCCCATTCGCATAGCGCGACTCTCACGCCTTGAAAATCCAATTAAAATTCGCGAAACGATTGCCGGGCTAAAAACGGGGGCTGTCGATATCGTAATCGGCACTCACCGACTCCTGTCAAAAGATGTTGTGTGGAAAAATTTGGGACTTTTAGTGGTCGACGAAGAACAGCGTTTTGGCGTACGCGCAAAAGAAACATTAAAAGATCTTAAAAAAGAACTTGATGTATTAACACTCTCAGCGACACCCCTCCCTCGTACGTTATCGATGGCACTCGCGCGACTCCGCAATATGAGCACCCTTTCTGAAGCGCCTCTAGGGCGCGAAGTGCCACAAACATTTGTACTGCCATATTCTGTAGAAATTATTAAAAAAGCAATCGAAACTGAAATTGAGCGAGGCGGCAAAATTTATTTTCTTGAAAATCGTATTCACAAGATTCCACGCACACTCGAATTTTTAGCGACCCTTGTGCCCGGTCGCCGCGTAGGTGCTATACATGGACGAATGGGAGAAAAACAACTTGTGGAAACTATGAAAAAGTTTCGTGCTGGTGAAATCGAAATCCTTGTTTCAACCACTATTATAGAAAACGGCATCGACCTCGCCGATGTAAATACGCTCATCATCGCTGATGCATCACTATATGGTCTCGCCGACCTCCACCAGCTACGAGGTCGTGTAGGTCGTGGGCAGGAATCATCGTTTGCGTATTTTTTCTATAATCCAGAACGCCTTACTGTAAAGATTGAGCAACGACTTGATATCATTCAAGATACGCAGTTTCTAGGATCAGGCTCAGTCATAGCCGAGAAAGATATGGAAATGCGTGGCACTGGAAATATATTAGGTCGCGAACAATCGGGTGCTGCCGCTCGCGTTGGCCTTAACTTATACTCTCAATTCCTTGCCCAAGCCGTAGAAAAACTTCGAGGTTAAATTCTATTTTTGATTGCTAAGCGCTTGTGAAATAATATCTGCTGGCCATCCATTCGCGACAAGTAACTCACGAATTTTATCTTCGGGTACGGCTGTCTTGCGACACTGGCTAACAAATTCTATAACTGCTGCGGGAATGACTGGAGCTAGTGGTGGTGGAGGCGTCTGAAGAACACTTTGGGTGGGAATGGTAGCCGCTACCGATGCTGCCGACACAACCTCCCCAACCGACGAAATTGTATTGAGAGAATTCGTCGAGCTTCTTTTCATTAAAAAGAGTAACCAGCCAAAAACACAGAGTGCCACTACTCCACCTCCGATACTGATATACTTCCATGGCAGTTCTTGAGTTGACCGATTTGTGCCTGGAATACGCGAATCATGCTTAGTGTTGAGAGGATTGTTAAAAGCAACTTTAATATCAAGCCCATCACTCGATATCGTAAGACCTGCACCAAAATCTTTTATCGTCCCCCACTCTTTAAATGCTTTATCGATATCAAATTTTTTCGCAATATCTGACAACTCAATATCATATGTGGGTTTTGACTTCTCATCTTCAGGATAATCATAAAAACTTGAACGCAATTTATTAGCATTAATTTTACGAATGTCATATTCTTTTCCGTCAAACGATAGGTATGCGATTCCATTTCGCGATGAGAGTTTTGCTTCATACCAACTCTCTGGTGCAAAATGATAATATTTCTTAGCTTCCGAATCTCCACTCGAAAAAGTCTTTCCAAGCGCAATCATCTCTGCATAGTATGCCCTGCTCCACTGAAAATTCCGACTTGATCCATATGATTCCCACGATTCGCGAATCATGCCTTTAATCCACGACTGCATTTTACTTACATCACTAAACCCGATGACGTTGTGCTTCTCGCCCAAATAGTCGAACAACCTTGTCATCGAACTTCCCCACGAAAGTTTTTCTTTCGACTTTGAACCATCAATGAATTGATTAATCGCTTTTTGTGAAACGGTGACATACATACGGTCATTCAAAAACATATAGTATAGGTTTGTAAAACCGAGCGGAATAATATAAAAATCACTACCGTTGTATGTATTTTTTATCGGCTCACTAATTTGTGGTGCAAAAAAACCTACAAGACCCTCACCTTCAAAATCAGACCCAGAAAACTCATTCTGAAACTCGCTCGCAACCGCCGTAAAAACATGATCGATAAACTTCTTGGCAAGCGCAGTATCTTTTAATGCTGCGCCGAAAAATACATCAAATTTTGTTAAATCTGTCAGCTTAAAATCAAGAGTATCGCCCGCACCAAATGTAAGTTCGCTACCAACGAAACCTAAAACATCTTCTTTTTCTTTCCAACCAATCGCATCAGCAACTTGTTTCTTTACTACTTGAACTGCATCTTCTTTGTTCTTTTCAGCGCTGGGACATGCCTGATCTAATGTTTTCCGATTTGGCCTACTAAAATCGCGATAATCACTGCTCGCATAATAATCCTTGCGACATTTTATATAACTCGCATCAAGCGTATATCCAAAACTTTTGTAATACGCATACAGCGTGTCATCGAGATTAAATTTTGCAACAAATTGAAGCGATGTAAGTCGATCAGGATCTTTAATAAATTGAAAAGAAACTGGATCTCCTCCTGAGATGTTTTTAATCCAATTGTACTGAGATTCGTCAATGAGTGGCAGAATTATTGTATGAAATCGAATCTGATCACCAACTATTATTGAAATACCAACCGGGTCAATAAATTCACGCCAAAATTGCTGGTACCCTTCTCTAAACGCATTGTATAAATCACGCTCGCCTGACGATATAGTATCAATCGGTACTGAAATAAGAGATGCAATATCATATATTGTCCCCCATACTTTATGGCGAACAACTCCGTCTGCGCCAATATTATAATCAACTATATTTGCGACAGAATCAGGAGCGATATATCCCTCACTACTAATCTGCCCTAATGTTTTTGGCCACTGCCCTTTCAAATCTCGATACGCAAATACCGTGTACTGCAAAGATTCAAGCGCCCCCATAATAGAGTTTCTGCGTCGAGAATTTAAGCGGTATGCAGGGTTTGTAAGTTTTTTTACAAAATCTTCAGAAATAAAAACAAATCCATCATAATTTGTCTCAAGAACCGAAAGCGTATATTTTAAATCTGCCGCTTCAGAAAGCGGTTGCCTACTGCTAGCGATACTCTTATAAAAATCTGGCGATGTCGCTACAACATAATAATCTCCTACCGATCCCTTTTGATCTTCGGGCGCAGCTATAAATTCAGATATAAAAGACTGAGCAAGAGAAGATTTTAATTTTAATATTAAAGCATAGTCGGTATTAGGATAAAAACTTATATCGTAAGAGACAAAAGCAGCTTCATCGATAAACTTTCGTAACTCAGGAATATCTCGTATACCAAGCCGCTTCATTATTAAATCTTTTATAGCAAGCGTATCTTTTAACCCATACACGCGTTCGAGCGGCAATGATGCCTGCTGAATAACTTTTTCGAGCTCCGTAAACTTATCAAGATCTCGAAAATAAACCACGAAATCATCTGCGGGAATAATGGAAAATATTTTAGGTACGTCGGGAACTTGCTTCTTCGTCATCTCAGCCCACGGATGAGATTTTATGGAAAGCGGCGTAATATCCTTTATGGTTAAGTCTGTCTGAGAAAGTGAACCAAAGGACAAATCATAGGCTACTCCGCGCCTACGATAAGAAAACCCCACTGGAATTCGTGCAATATATTTTGGAGCAAGCTGATTCAGACGATCAGGGTAACTCGACTTATTGGCATCATAGTAAAGCTCAAGAGCAAGTTCTAACTGACGCTGGTCAGCCCGAGTACGCGGAGCTATATCTCCACTACCGATAGATCCAATTTGCAGCGTCTCGTTAATCGCACGTGTACCTGTTAACAAATCTATATTCGAACCCAATCCTCCGTACAAATACGCATTTCCGGCGCTACCAACTCCTCCGTATAACTCTAGTGAAAGCGGAGAAGCCCCAGCTGGCTTCAATGAATAGTCGTTGTAAGCGTATGGATCGTATGCACTAGTAGAGCTCCGATTCTTATACTTCAACATCTTGTACTCGGTATACTGCAAAAAATTTGGCGCGATTTGAAGAGACTCCCGTAATTTAACAACGCGCGGGTCTTCAACGACCGTAGCAGGCGTTGTTTTCGTGGTAGTGGTATGCGAACTCTGTGCAGTATTAAAAAAAATCGCTTGCGCACATATTAGAGCGAGCAACATGCCGGGAACAAATCTCCTTCTGGAAATAGCCATTGGTAAAATACTTGCTTTTATTGTATACCTGCACTAAAAAAATTCCTATTGATTGTGTGTATAAAAAAATAAATTAGCTATTCGTAGTACACTGAATATTAATGATCGATCATACTAAATTTAACTTTTACGAAGGTTTGTTCTGGATCATACTAGGACTCGGATGCGTTGCCTTATCGCGCCGTATAAATAAAAAATACAAAAAACTTACATTCGCATCAGGAGTACTGCTTATTTTGTTTGGTGTTTCTGATTTTATTGAATTAACAATTGGAGGCTTCTTAAGCTCTGGGCAAGAATGGCTCTATGTCTGGAAAGTTGCCTGCGTTCTGGGGTTTATTACAATGCTTGGTTGGTATTTTAAATTGAGATCAATTGAATAATTAAGAATTTTTACTAAAGTGATTAGAAAGTTGTTCTCTACAAATAT
>CAYIZO010000055.1:0-5234 GCA_964368005.1 uncultured Candidatus Saccharibacteria bacterium | reverse complement strand
AGAAAAAAGCTGTCTGCGGCATACGTCTTATAAGCCCGCCGTGTTCTTCCATATTTCCCGTATGAGTTTGATTAATGACAGATCCGGCGCTCAAGAAAAGCACAGACTTGAAAACCGCATGATTAAGCGTATGAAAAAGTGCAGCCACAAGACCAATAAGCGCAAATGCCGGCATACCGAGAGACAGAAAGGTAAGAGAGCTCCCAACGCCAAGCAAAATAATTCCGATATTCTCAATACTGCTATACGCGAGCAACTGTTTTATGTCGCGTTCCGCAAGTGCATACAGTACTCCAAGAAGTGCGGACACCGACCCGACGGCAAGAATCACAAGCCCCCACCACACCGGAACAGGCTGAAGTATATCAACGAAAATTCTTATCATCATATAAACACCCGTTTTGATCATCACGCCCGACATCAGCCCTGAAACGTGAGAGGGTGCAGCAGGATGAGCAACCGGAAGCCAAATATGCAAAGGAATAATGCCAGCCTTTGTCCCAAAACCAATCATTGCAAGCACAAAAACAATATCTTTTATATACGCCGGAATAAGTGCACTGCCCAATCGTATTGAATTAAAATCAAAAGACCCGGTAAATTTATATAAAAGCAAAAAAGCTAAAATGATAAATGCTGTGCCGATGTGCGTCATAGCAAGATATAGAAATCCGGCCTTAACGTTTTTTTGATCGTTGCGATCATAAATAACAAGAAAGTATGATGCCACCGACATAATTTCCCATGCGATAAGAAAAAAGAGTCCGTTTGATGCCGTTACAACAAGCAGCATCCCAACTATAAAAAGATTATAAAAAAATCCCAAAGCACCAATGCTATATTTTTTATAAAAGTGCTTCACATACCCGATTCCATACAGCGAACAAAACAATGCGACCAAAGAGATGACAAAGATAAAAAAGGCAGACAATTTATCGATTGTGAAAGAAATTGATACGAGTGGAGAAATAAAAGAACCCAGAGTGAACGAAGTGACCTGCGAAAACCCCAACGCTAAGAATGAAAACAAGATGCCACACAAGGATCCTACAATAGCAAGTAAACTACTCCATATATTGGCAAGAGCATCATGTTTTCGTAGAAGTACAGCGCCAATGGCACCGATAACAAAACATGCTACCAAAACAATAAAACCACTTGATAATACAATGGAGTCTATCATATGATTTGCTGTGCCGATTTTTCCTCGAGTACCTCAAGTATTTTCAATAAATGACAAAGAATTGTTCGTGGTGAGGGAGGATCCCCCGGGATATGATAATCGACCGGTATCGTATCACCTACTCCATCTTGTACCGCGTAAGAACCGTTATATATTCCCCCACTCACGGCGTCATCGCCAATAGCGACCACAATCTTCGGATCCGGTGTTGCATGATATGCCCTCTTTAAAGCCTCTACCATGTTTCTCGTTACTGGTCCGGTTACCATCAGCATATCTGCATGTCGTGGCGAAGCAACAAAATGGATCCCAAAGCGTTCAATGTCATAAAAAACATTCGAAAGGGCGACAAGTTCTTGCTCACATGCATTATCAGAGCCGGCATCGACCTGCCTAATCGCGAGAGACCCGCGAAATAATTTTTTTATTTTACTTTGCATTTTCTCCCCGATCGCAACAACATCCTCCTGCGCAGATGCAACAGATTGTATCGAGATTGTATTTTTTGGAGTAAGAAATATTTTTGTAAACAATCTTAGCATAACTTTAAAGTAATACTTTCTTTTTTTATATTATTTATTGCATCAATACCGTGAGTTCATTGTATGGATTCATTTCAAGAAAACCGGAATTGATAGCGAACTCTTCTTTCACTCCGTTCAGTTTTGTAATCACGGCCTTCCCTTTTTCGAGTATTGAAACGAGTGGACGATGATAATCAAGAATTGTAATTTCACCCGCACGCGTCATTACATTCAAAGAGATTGCTTCTCCTTCGAACTGAATACCGCTTAGTGAATAGACATTAATTCTCATAAAATCATTCATCGATTTTACCTTTCATGTAGAAAAACTCTTCGGGCTTATCGTCATGCGCGCCCTCTATAATCGCCTTAAAACCGCTAATTGTTTCAGCGAGCGATACAAACTTTCCGGCACGCCCCGTGAATGCCTCTCCTACGAAAAATGGCTGTGAGAGAAAATTTTGAATTTTGCGCGCTCGATTAACGGTTAGCCTGTCCTCATCAGAAAGTTCTTCGAGCCCCAAAATTGCAATAATATCTTGAAGCTCACGATACCGTTGCAATATTTGCTGCACTCGTCGTGCAACAGCGTAATGCTCTTCACCAACAACTTTTGGATTGAGCGCGCTCGAACTCGACGCAAGTGGATCAACTGCCGGATAAATACCGATTTCTGTCAAAGCACGAGAAAGTACAATCGTTGAGTCGAGATGCGCAAACGATGTTGCAGGCGCAGGATCGGTAATATCGTCGGCAGGGACATAAATCGCTTGCACCGATGTAATCGATCCATTTTTTGTAGAAGTAATTCGTTCTTGGAGCGCTCCCATTTCTGACGCAAGTGTCGGTTGATATCCCACCGCAGATGGCAGGCGCCCAAGCAGAGTCGAAACTTCACTCCCCGCTTGAGAAAACCGGAAAATATTATCGATAAATAACAGTGTATCTTTATGCTCCTCATCGCGAAAATATTCTGCCATCGTAAGAGCCGAAAGTGCTACGCGAAGCCTAGCGCCAGGTACTTCATTCATCTGACCAAATACCAATGCAGTTTTTGCAAGCACGCCGGACTCTTTCATTTCGTTATATAAATCATTTCCTTCGCGCGACCTCTCGCCTACACCCGCGAACACCGACGCACCCCCTGAAACTTCCGCGACGTTACGAATAAGCTCCATAAGCAATACCGTCTTCCCAACTCCAGCTCCACCAAAAAGACCAATCTTACCTCCCTTAACGAACGGTGCTAAAAGATCAATAACTTTAATTCCTGTCGCAAAAACTTCTACCTTAGTTGACTGGTCAGTAAGGCTTGGCGCAGCACGATGAATTGGCCATCGTTTTTTAAATACTTTTTTATTGGAATCAATATCAAGCGGCGTACCACGTACATCAAAAATATGTCCAAGAACTTCAGATCCAACTGGCACTGAAATTGGTGCGCCCGTGTCATGCACTGGCGCACCACGCATAAGACCATCAGTACTCGAAAGTGCGATCGCGCGCAATCGTCCTGGCTCAAGATGCCGAGCTACTTCAAGCACAACTTCAACACCTGCAATTTCCGTCGTAAGTGCCGTCAAAAGAGCCGGTAACGTGTGCGCTTCAGGAAACTCCACATCAACAACGGGGCCTATCACCTGAATAATTTTTCCTTTTGTATCAGTCATAATTTTAGAGCGCATTTTGTGTAGAAATAATTTCAATCATCTCTTTTGTAATACTTGCCTGTCGTGCTTTATTTACAAGCAACCGGAGCGAACCAGAAAGATCTTCAGCATTATCAGAAGCTGTCTTCATCGCAACCATGCGAGCAGAATGCTCAGATGCATTGGCCTCTAGCATCACATGATACAACTGTAAACTCAAGAGGTACGGAATAAGCTCATCAAGAACCACTTCAACTGCTGGCTCGTATATATAATCAACCGTGCCCTTGAGCTGCCCACCCTCTTCAATGTTTTTATTAGCATAACGACCATGCTCTGGAGTAATCTCATCAACTGTTGCTTTTATTTTTTGATAGTCTGTCGGCAAAATTTGACGTACGAGCGTCTCCTGCTTAAGTGTTGTACGAAAATGAGTGGAGACTGTCAAAACTCTATCCCAAGATCCATCACGAAATCCCGCAATAACGCGCTCGGCAAGAGGTGCAGTTTCATTAAAATCTATAAAATCACCAAACCCAATATGACTTTCGACAATAGAAAGATTCTTTTTCTGCGCGAATAAAAGAGACTTCTTACCTAGAGCAATCACACTTATATTTGGACCTGCGAGTGCCGCCTCTGCCGTACGAAATATCTGCGCATTAAATGACCCTGCGAGACCTCGATCTGAGGCGACTAATACGACAAGTGTATTGTGTATTTCTCGCTCTTTCATAAAAATATTTACCACAGGTGCGTGCTCTGAAAGATCTTGAAGGAGCCGCAGCGCTCGAAGAGCATACGGACGCGACTTAAGCGCAATCTCTTGAGCTTTACGCATCTTTGTCGCGGAAACGACCTCCATAGCCTTGGTAATTTTACCTACATTTTTTACCGCGCCAAGTCGTGATTTAATATTTTGAATCGATTCCATATATTACACGCTTGCAAATATTTTCTTAAACTCAGAAACTGCATTTTTAAGTTCAACTTCCATTGGCTCAGTGAGAATCCCTGTACCCGCGAGCGATTCAAGCAGTGCCTGATGACGCTTATCAAGATATGAAAGAAATTCTGATTTAAATTTCTTAATTTGGTCGTGGGCGATATCGTCAAGCAGGCCCCCAAGCGCTACATAAAGAACAACAACTTGCCGTTCAAACGATAACGGTTCACGATCTGTTTGCTTAAGAACTTCCACAAGTAATTTGCCGCGGTGAATTTTTTTCTGCGTTGCCTCATCAAGATCAGATGCAAACTGTACGAATGCTTCAAGCGCACGAAATTGCGCAAGCTCAAGACGTAACCGTCCAGCCACTTGCTTCATCGCTTTTGTCTGCGCTGACGATCCTACACGGGAGACTGAAAGACCGACATTTACCGCTGGACGTACCCCTTGATAAAAAAGATTTGATTCGAGGTAAATTTGCCCATCAGTAATTGAAATAACATTCGTCGGTACATAAGCAGAAACATCACCAAGCTGAGTCTCAATAATTGGTAACGCAGTTAACGAGCCCCCTCCTTTTTCTTTAGAAAGTTTTGCCGCACGCTCCAATAATCGCGAATGAAGATAAAAAACATCTCCTGGATATGCTTCGCGACCTGGTGGCCTACGAAGCAACAGTGAAAGCTCACGATATGACGCTGCATGTTTTGAAAGATCATCATAAACCACAAGCGCATCACGTCCCAAATCCATAAAATATTCGCCAATCGCAGCTCCTGCAAACGGAGCAAGGTATTGAAGTGATGCGGGAGCCGAAGCGGGAGCCGAGACAACTATAGTATATGAAAGAGCGCCTGCCTCTTCTAAGATTTTTACAATATTTGCGATTTTAGAATTTTTCTGTCCGATTGCGACATAAATACATATCG
>CAYIZO010000054.1:2945-5240 GCA_964368005.1 uncultured Candidatus Saccharibacteria bacterium | reverse complement strand
ATGTATTATTCTTTGCTACGCGCGTCTGCATTGTCAGTGAATCAATTAACGCTTATTGTTTTGACGAGTCTTGACTCAAATCTTTGGGTGGGGACTATCGCTATTTTTAACTTATCGACAAATTTATATATGTTGCCGATTATTGTAATTGGGCTTTCATATAGTATTGCCTCATTTCCGATTATGGCAGAGCTTGCTTTGCATCGCGATAAAAATCTTTTCTTCGAGCACTTACTTACAGCGACGCGTCATATTTTATTTTGGACTATGCCGGTCACAGGTCTTGTTATTGTATTGCGCGCTCATATCGTGCGTCTTGTTCTCGGCACGGGATCATTTGCATGGATTGATACGCATCTTACGACAGCAAGCTTGTTAATATTTTCATTTGCTATTGTTTCACAAAGCCTTGTTACATTATTTGTGCGCGCATATCACGCCCTTGGGCGTGTGCGCGAACCAATTGTTTTTAATATTACTTCTGCTTTTGTAACGATGGGTTTTGCATACAGTTCAATACTTCTTATACAAAAATATCCTGAGGTCGAGAACTTTCTTATTTGGATTTTTCGAGTTCATACAGAAAATTTGCCGCATATAATTTTTTTAAGCATACCTCTTGCGTTAAGCGTTGGTACCCTTATAAACGCTTTACTGCTCGGTGTTACAGTTTTTCGATTGAATGGTGTTGGCGCGATGCGTGAGCTTGCTTCGTCCGCGTGGCGCATTTTTTGCATTACCGTAGTGGTTTCGCTTGTGGCGTATGGAGTGCTTAAGTTTGAAGGTCCATATTTTGGGCTTACTACTTTTTTTGGGGTGTTAGTACAGGGAGGTGTCGCGGGGGCAGCGGGGCTTTTTATTGGAGGTATACTTTCGTGGTTTTTTAAAATTCGTGAATTTTATGAAATTAAACAGGCTATTTCTATGCGGTTTAATAGAAAAGACATTTTAAGTCCTGACATAGAGCATTTGTAAAAAGCCCTTATAATAGAAAGGATTTATGCTATGCTACTCGAATGGATATTGGCAAGGTTCGAAATTTTTCTATCATAGCTCATATTGACCACGGCAAGAGTACGCTTGCTGATCGTATGCTTGAGCTGACTGGTACGATCGAAAAGCGCAAAATGCAGGAGCAGGTACTCGACTCAATGGATCTTGAACGCGAGCGCGGCATTACTATTAAAATGCAGCCGGTGCGGATGGAATACCAAGGTCATATTTTAAATTTAATTGATACGCCTGGGCATGTTGATTTTTCGTACGAAGTCTCGCGCGCGCTTCTTTGCTGTGAGGGGGCTGTTTTACTCGTTGATGCAACGCAGGGGATTGAAGCACAAACGCTTTCACATTTTTTTGTGGCATCGCGTCTCGGATTAAAATTTATTCCGGTACTTAATAAAATAGATTTACCCCACGCACGCGTGGAGGAGGTGGCAGAAGAGCTTATGGAGCTTGGTGGATTTTCTCGAGAAGAAATTTATGAAGTATCTGCAAAAGATGGCACGGGCGTGATGGAGTTGCTCGCAGGCATTATACAAAAAGTGCCGCCACCGAAGACAGTGAATAAAGCTTTGCGCGCACTCGTTTTTGACTCGTTTTTTGAGAGCCATAAAGGCATTATTGCATATGTTCGTGTGATGGATGGTTCGTTGAGACTAGGTGATCAACTTTTTTTAAAGGCGCGAGCAAAAAATTTTCCTGCGAAAGAAGTCGGAGTTATTACGCCAACACTTAAAACAAGAGAAGTTTTAGAAGCAGGTGAAGTTGGCTATGTGGTGACGGGGATTAAGGAGCCGGGTGAGGTGCGCGTAGGAGATACTATTATAGAAGCGAAAGATAAATTATTGGGGGTAGAGGCGTTACCGGGGTATTTGGAACCACGGCCGGTTGTGTGGGCGAGTTTTTTTCCTACCGATCAGGGTAATTTTTTTGCACTTGGTGATGCGCTTTCAAAATTGAAATTAAATGATTCATCGCTCGTATTTGAAGAAAAATCGAGTATGGTGCTTGGCCGTGGGTATGAATGTGGATTTTTAGGCACACTTCATCTTGAAATTACGGCTGAACGTTTAAAGCGCGAATTTCACATCGAGTTTGTTGTAACACACCCTTCGGTAAGTTATCGAATCACACAAGATAGCAAGACGGAATATATTTCATCTGCTGCAATTTTTCCACGAAAGCACGATCGAGAAAGAGTTGAAGAACTTTGGATGAAGCTCGAAGTCTTAACTCCACGCGATAATTTGCAAGATGCGGTAAAAATGATTGAGCAATTTGAAGGTACAGTAG
>CAYIZO010000054.1:0-2935 GCA_964368005.1 uncultured Candidatus Saccharibacteria bacterium | reverse complement strand
TTAAAGGAGTTGGGGCACGTCTTACGATTGATGCGCACATTCCCTTACGACAAATGGTAAGTGGTTTTTTTGACGCACTTAAAAGCGCGACGCATGGATATGCATCATTTCATTATGAAGAGGCAGGATGGCGTGACGCGGACCTTGTTCGTATTGATATTTTGGTCGCAGAAGACCGAGTTGAGGCGCTTTCGCGCGTTGTATTAAGCTCGAGCGCGGAAACAGAGGCGCGCAGAATTGTAAAACGTGTTAAAGAAGTTTTACCACGAGAACTTTTTGCGGTAAAAATTCAGGGCGAAGTAGAAGGTCGTATTGTGGCGTCTGAGTCAATTTCTGCGATGCGCAAAGATGTCACAGGATATTTGTATGGCGGAGATAGAAGTCGCAAGATGAAACTTTGGAAAAAACAAAAAGAAGGCAAAAAACGTCTTCAGGCAGAGGGTCGTGTGGCAATTGCCCCTGATGTTTTTTTAAAACTTCTCAAGATGTAGGATTTCTACAAGAAAAGTGCGCTTGGGAGCAAAAACAATAGCATGCTCAATATGATGAATATGCAGAGTACTGCCCATACTATTTCGACGCGTTTTTTTCTTTTTTTTGACATACAATTACCCTATACTATACACAGTCATGAGGCATATGAAAAGAGGGGATCGAGGAGCAATGTTTTATGTATATCGTGCTGGGCTTTTTGTTCTTGGTATATTTTCTTTGCTTTTAATTATTAATTCTTATCGAGTGTACTCAATTGCAAAAAAAACAAACGCGGAGCACAAGGTCTTACAAGAAGAAATGCAGAATCGTGAGCGTCAAATAGCTGAACTAAAATCAAAAATTACAGCATTAGAGTCGGGTGAGGGGCTAGAAATTGAGGCACGTGGGAGACTTAACTTGCAAAAACCTGACGAAAAAGTATTAATCGTTGTTGATGGGAGCGATGAAAAACAAAAGCAGGAAGCAGCTCCTGAAAGTGTTTCGTGGCTTCTCCGCTTGAAAAAATGGCTAGGATTTGGCATATAGTATATATGAGGAAAATCATTTTTGGCTTGGTCGCGGTAGTAGTTGTTGTTTTAGGCGTCTTGTGGCTTGGATTATTCCCAGTTGCGCGTGTTGAGGGAAGGTTTGTTTGGTATCGAGATTTAGCTGTGTCTGAGAGCGCTTCTCAACATTTCCAAGAAAAGGCAAAGCAAAAAGATCCGGCGTTCGGAGGACTGGAAGGCGATCAGGCTACGCGCAGAAAAGCATATTTGGAAGAATTGATTATTAATGCAGTTGTGAAGGTTGAGCTCGCGCGACTTAACAAGGATTCATTCCAAAGCGAAGTGGACGGTAATATTAGTAGAGCAAAAGAAGGAAAAGATATGCGAAAATTAGCAGAAGCGACGAGTGAATTATATGGAATGAGTTTTCCTCGTTTTGAGGATTTAGTTCTTGAGCCTCAGGCGCGTGAAATTGTATTGCGGAGTCATATCGAGTCAGATGGAAAAGTCTATGCAGATTGGCTTTCGGAGCGAGTAAAAAATACTTCTGTAACGGTTTATTTTTTGCCATATGTCTGGCGTGATGGTGCGTTGGTAAATAAGTAGAGGCGAGTGTTCCACTTGCGAGTGTAGTACAGTGGGTCGAAAGCAAAAAGTTTTGCTTTCGACGGGCGAAGCCCCGGGCGTGCCGTGGGGGCACGCGTCTACTACAATAGTGAACGCGGAACGCGAGTGTAGTACAGTGGTAGTATGCAAGCTTCCCAAGCTTGAAACGCGGGTTCGATCCCCGCCACTCGCACAAATATAATTTTTTATGATGTTTATTGATTACTTTTCGCTCATTGTTGTCACGGTACTCTTTGGCTTTACAATGAAGCTTGCAGATTTAGTTAACGAACATGGGTTACGGCTTTTTGTTTTTGATTCGTATATTTTTGGTGCGATGTGGGGCGTGTTTGGATCGCTTCTTATATTGAGTGATCTTGGGTCGGCGGGCGGGGCGGTAGCCAATGCGGTGCTCGCAATGATCCTCGCGTTTATTATCCAGCTTCGTATTGATTATTTAAACCACGCCATCGGCACCGTTATGGTCATTATTACTTTTCTTGGGACCAGCGCGCTTATTCCAAATATATTTTTTGTATTTTTTACTTCGTTTGTATTTTTTGGAGTGATTAGGGCTTATCTTGGAGATATTCGTGCAAAAAAAGATATTTGGTACAGGCTGAGTGAGCCAGGGTGGGCCCACTATTATATTGTGCCGTTCATATGGTCAGCAGTTACGGGCATATGGCTTGTGTTTATTGTCTTTGCAATCTATCGCAGTTGTTATAACATTGCGAAATACGGTCTCTACCAGATTGGGGTGTATTCAAAACTCTGAGTTCGAGATATTCGTAATCTACCGCCACTTCTTTTTTTGACATTGGTCGTAGCATCGCTATACTTACTAGATGTCGATGCCCAAAAAACCAAGAGAAAAATGTCTCAATTGTGGTAAAGAGACATCTCGTGCAAAGTATAAATATTGTAGCAATGCTTGTCAGATCGAATATCAATATCAGTTATATATCAAAAAATGGAGGGCTGGTGAAGAGCGTGGATTACAAGGCCTTGGTATTGTTTCAGGGTACATTAAACGATATTTACGAAGAAAATTTGGAAATAAATGTTGCATATGTGGATGGGCTGAATTTAATCCCAAGACCAAGCAAATTCCGCTAGTTGCCGATCACATTGATGGCAATTGGCGTAATAATAATGAAAATAATCTCCGCTTGCTGTGTCCTAACTGTGATTCATTAACTTCAACATATGCTGGGTTAAATAGAGGGAATGGCAGAAAAGGGAGAGCTTTAAGTAAAAGAACAAAAGAAGGACGTTTATTAATGAAAAGTAAGCCGGAGTAGCTCAGTGGTAGAGCAACTGTTTCGTAAACAGTAGGCCGGGAGTTC
>CAYIZO010000053.1:0-5277 GCA_964368005.1 uncultured Candidatus Saccharibacteria bacterium | reverse complement strand
AGTTGCTTCCATACCATATGCGAGACCCATGATGACGTTTGTACCATGACCAGATTCTGATGCTTCGGCGATTGCTTTGACTGGGCGGAAGCTTTTTGATGTGTAGTATTCAGTGATTACAACCATAAGAAGAGCCACTACAAGGCCGATAATAGTACAGAGATATGCGGGCCAGACATCAACAGTAAATAACATTTGTGTGATTGGGATAAAGAGGGCTGCGGCAATAAGCGCGGTACCGATAAGAGATTTATAAAGTCCGCGCATTATTTGATGTTCATTTTTTATCGTTGCAAAGAAGAATCCTATTATGGAAGCCGCGAGTGCCGCACCTCCAAGTGCGATAGGAAATAGCGATTGACTACCTGGCGCGGCAAGTAAAAGAGTCGCGACCAACGTGACGGCATATGTTTCAAATAAATCAGCAGCCATACCAGCACAATCACCAACATTGTCACCAACATTATCGGCAATAACTGCAGGATTTCGTGGGTCATCTTCAGGGATGCCTGCTTCAACTTTTCCTACAAGATCAGCACCTACATCGGCACCTTTGGTGAAAATACCTCCACCGAGTCGCGCAAAAACTGAGATGAGTGAGCCTCCGAAACTAAGACCAATGAGACCTGCAAGATTTCCATCAGAGATTTTGTAGAAAATTGTTACTGAAAGAAGGGCGAGACCTGCTACCAAGAAGCCAGTAACGGCACCTCCACGAAATGCGACGGTGAAAGCTTTGCGGATTCCTGAGCGAGCCGCTTCGGTAGTGCGAACATTTGCCATTACTGCTGTCTCCATTCCAAAAAATCCTGCGAAAGCTGAAAAGAGTGCGCCGACAATAAATCCAGCAGCGATAAGACCTCCATCGGTAAGCCCGAACCAAAGGATGAATGCAAGGACTATGGCTACAATGCCAACTGTTTTATATTGACGCTTGAGAAATGCATATGATCCTTCGCGAATTGCCTCGGCAATTTCACGCATGCGCGCGTCGCCTTCTGGTAATCGTTTGATATTCGCACGGAGTATAAATGCAAATAGTACTGATGCGGCACCTACGATGATTGAAAACGAAATCATATTTTATTGTTTTATCTAATAATTATATTTCTTCAGTTATGCTTCCTGAACCTTTTTCTGGTTCTTCGCTCGCAACTTCTTCGCCATTGCGGCTTTTAATATCAATTTTCCACCCAGAAAGTTTTGCCGCAAGTCGTACATTTTGTCCGCTGCGACCAATGGCGAGCGAAAGCTGAGCCTCATCAACAAGTACATGAGCTTCATGAGCGGCATCATCGAGCTCGATGTCGAGAACTTTTGCTGGAGAAAGTGCATTAGATATGAATCTTGCGGGGTCGTCTGACCAAGAGATGATATCAATTTTTTCGCCACCGAGTTCTGCGATGACGGTACTTACTCGGACTCCTTTTTGGCCAACCATCGAGCCTACTGGATCGATGCTGGCTTCTTTTGAGATGACGGCAATTTTGGAGCGACTCCCTGCTTCACGAGCAATACCCTTTATTTCGACAATACCTTGAGCGATTTCAGGCACTTCGATCTCAAAAAGTTTTGATACAAATCGTGGATGGGTGCGAGAAAGGTATATGCTAGGGCTTCGTGGGTTTTTATCCGTCATAAGTAAAAGTCCTTTGATGCGTTCGCCCATGCGGTAATGTTCATGTGGCACTTGTTCTTCAGCGGGGAGGACGGCAGTAGTACGTCCGAGGTCTATGTAGACGTTGCGTCCCTCGATACGCTGAACGATTCCGGAGACTACTCCACCTTGTTTTTCTTTGAATTCATCGTAAATTGCCTCGCGCTCGGCTTCGCGAACGCGTTGGATTATGACTTGTTTTGCTGTTTGTGCGGCAATGCGTCCATAATCATGGTGTATTTCGAGGGGAAATTCGAGCTCTTCACCCGCTATAACGTCAGGCTTTATTTTAGCCGCTTCTTCTATTAATAAGTGTCGTTCCGGGTTGAAGCGAACTTTGCGGACTTCGTTGTTTTCTCCAGAAAGAGGAGATTCGTCTTTGTCTGAGAATTTTTCATCCTCACCTGTCTCTCCTTCGGGCTTGATCATCGACTCATCAAGGACGATTTTAATCTGGCGAAAAGAAATTACACCAGTCTCAAGATTAAATTCTGCTCGGACAATTTGCCCATGTTTTCCATAGTCACGCTTGTAGGCGGCTGCTAAGGCCAGTTCAATTGTTTCGACAACCTTTTCTTTTGAAATTCCTTTTTCTTCTGCGAGTTCTTCTAGTGAAGATTTTATGGTTTTGAGATCCATGTGTTTATTTATTAATTATTAAAAACTCAGTTTTTATTAGTACGAAGTGGGGCAGGGGATAAAAAATGGTCCGAACAGTCGGACCAAGCAATCGATACAGGAGTACGCTCGCAGTATATCAATAAGCCAAGCGTTGTCAATCGCGATATTGCTCTCGATATTTGCGTTAATTTTGTCTATAATAAGAAAGATGATAAGGCGCTTTTTTGAAGCTTTTAATGTTGTAGGTCAATGTCGCAGATACCGGGTATCGATTTGGACCTGCCCACCGTTCCTTTTTATCGTAATGGGCGTGATAAACATCGTTGGGATGTGGGTTACGTATCTTATTGCGAATCGTTTTACAGATGACCCAGCGGTGGCGGTTGTGTCGGTTTCGATTATGACTGCTTTTCTGTTCATCGTGGGACATACGATTGTAGCTTCATTTGAGAGGCTTGCTGATGCTTCTCGTCTCAAGTCTGAGTTCATAGGTATTGTGTCTCACCAGCTTCGTTCACCGCTTTCTGCGATAAAGTGGCAGCTTGAAATTATTTTGGAGCACATGAAAGATACGGCAGGAGAGTCGTTGTCTACTCTTAAAACGATTCGCGATCAAAATGAGCGCATGATTGCTTTGGTAAATGATTTGTTGGAGGTAAATCGAATTGAGGACGATCGTTTGGTACTAAGGCCTACTTTAATATCTCTCAATGATTTTATGAATAACATGGTCAAAGAATATTTGCCTCGGGCAAAAAGTAATAATATTGAAATAGTTATCGATCAGAAGGACTTAGACCTTTGGGTGTTTGTAGATGAGTCAAAATTGCGATGGATAAATGATAATTTACTTGATAACGCAATACGCTATACTAGAGAAAGAGGCGATATTAAAATCAAGGTTTTCAAAAATGGAGAAATGTGCCGAGTCGAAATTGCGGATGGAGGAATAGGGATACCACTCGGCGATCAATCTAAGATTTTTACTCAATTTTTTCGTTCAGAAAACGCTCTCCGGCTACGGGCGGAGGGTACTGGACTTGGTCTTTATCTTGTCAAAGAGCTCATTAGGGCCATGGGAGGAAAAGTTGGGTTTGCTTCTCTAGAAGGAAAAGGGTCGACATTTTGGTTTACGATTCCAACCGTTAAAAAGGAATCTATTAGTTCTAAAAAATAAAGAATATGAAAACTATTTTAATTATTGAGGACGAGGCGGCGCTTCAGGATGCTCTTAAGAAGGTTTTTACAGCTGAAGGGTATGAGGTCATGCAAGGCTTTGATGGTGAAGAAGGTATTGCTCTCGCGAAACAGAAGAAACCAGACCTTGTGTTGCTTGATTTGGTATTACCAAAAAAACATGGATTTGAAGTATTGCAAGACATGAAACAAGACGAAAATTTAAAAGCGGTGCCTGTGTTGGTACTGACAAATCTTGAGGAGTCAGAAGAGGTCATGAAAGCGATTGAGCTTGGCGCGAGAGGATATCTCATTAAAGCAAACTACGCACTTAAAGAAGTTCTTGCGAAGGCAAAGGATCTCTTAGGATGAGGATTGATCCGAAGCAACTCAAGTCTTTTTTGCTTGATTCTGGGCTTGTTTCGGAACGCGATATTGATCAAGCTGTAAAAAGAGCAAATGAACAACATCAAAAAATTGGTGATGTTCTTGTTATGTCTGGGAAAATAACCGCTCAAGATTTTGGACGAATTGAAGGGTATATTCTTGGGATCCCATTTGTTAACCTTGAGGGTGAAAAAATTGATCAGGAAATACTTCATATTATTCCGGAGCCAATCGCTCGAGCGCACAACGTTGTTGCATACAAGCGCACAAAAAACGATCTTGAGGTGGCGATGCTTGATCCAGAAGATTTGGAAACGATTGATTTTATTCAAAAAAAATCTAATCTTACCATAAAACCTCGCATTACAAGCGAGATGTCGATGAGGTATCTACTTTCGCTCTACCAAAAAAGTCTTGAAGCTGAATTCGGAGAAATTATCAAGGGTGAGACTGATCAGCTTATGGTTTCTCCTGGTATGCAGAAAGAAGGAGATGAAAAAGAAGATCTTCGAAAAATTGCAGATGAGCTTCCTATTATAAAGATTGTCGATACCCTCATCAGGCATGCAATTTTACAAAAAGCGTCAGATATTCACATTGAACCACTCGAGAATGAGCTCATCGTACGGTATCGAATTGATGGTATTTTGCGTGATGCGATGGTATTGCCAAAGAAAATTGCTTCAGCAGTAGTCGCTCGTGTAAAAGTACTTTCAGGTCTTAAGCTTGATGAGAAAAGACTTCCTCAAGATGGTCGTTTTAAAATTGAAAGCCCTGAGTACAAGTTTTCAACTCGTGTTTCTGTGCTTCCGGTATATGACGGCGAGAAAGTTGTCATGCGTCTTCTCCCTGAAAATACAAAAGGGTTTAGTCTTGAGACGCTTGGTTTCCATGGCTCAGGGCTAGAGATGTTGCATGAGAATGTAAACAGATCGGTAGGTATGATTCTTGCCACGGGTCCGACTGGATCAGGTAAAACAACTACATTATATACACTCCTCGATCTTATAAATACCCCAGGTCTTAATATCTCAACAGTTGAAGACCCAGTCGAATATCGAATGCCACGCATTAACCAAACACAAGTACGACCTGATATCGGATTCACATTTGCAAACGGTCTCAGGTCGCTTTTGCGTCAAGATCCTGATGTGATTATGGTTGGAGAAATTCGTGATAGTGAAACCGCAAGCCTTGCGATTAACGCAGCACTTACTGGTCACCTCGTGGTTTCAACCTTACACACAAATTCTGCTTCAGGCGCTCTGCCGAGATTACTCGACTTGGGAGTTGAGCCGTTTTTAATTTCTTCGACCGTAAATATAATTATTGCTCAACGACTTGTTAGGACTCTTTATAAAACTAAAAAAGAGACGCATCTAACTCACGATCAGATAGCAAGGTTACAAAAATATGTTGATATTGAGCGAATGCTT
>CAYIZO010000052.1:0-5440 GCA_964368005.1 uncultured Candidatus Saccharibacteria bacterium | reverse complement strand
CATTCATATTATAATGACCAGAAAAATAAAAAAGAGAATCGTTCGTAAAGTTGCGCCTGTAAAAGCGTCATCAAAAAAGAAGACGCCCAAGGTGGTTAAAAAAGTTGACCGCAAGAAAGCAGAACTTGATACAAAGCTAGAAGATTTAGTTGTCCGAGCCAAGAGCCGCGGTTTTTTGACGTATAAGGAAATTCTTACAACATTTCCACGCATTGAGGAAAATATTTTCTTGCTGGAAGATCTTTACTCGCGACTTGCTGTTGCTGGCGTTGATGTGCTCGAGGCGCAAGAATTAATTGAGGTTGATGAGAAGACTGAAAAAACAAGCAAACCAAAACGTCACGAACGATATGAAAAAGACGCGTCTCAAGATTCAGTACAGATGTATTTGCGAGAGATCGGTCGCATATCGCTCATTAAGGCAGATGAAGAGCGCGAACTCGCGCGTCGTATAGAGAAGGGCGATGAAGAGGCAAAGAGTAAGCTAACACAAGCAAACTTGCGATTGGTAGTTTCAATCGCAAAGAGATATGTAGGGCGTTCGAGTAATCTTTCGTTGTTAGACCTCATTCAAGAAGGCAACATTGGGCTTTTCCGTGCAGTTGAAAAATTTGATTGGCGACGAGGATATAAATTTTCAACTTACGCGACATGGTGGATTCGGCAAGCGGTAACGCGTGCAATCGCGGATCAGGCGCGTACGATTCGTATTCCAGTTCATATGGTTGAAACTATTTCAAAATTTCAGCAAGTGCGTCGCCGTCTCACTCAAGATCTAGGTCGTGAGCCACTTTCCGAAGAAATTGCTTCAGAAATGGGGATTGATGTTGATAAGGTTCACCACATTATGAAAATTTCGCAGGATACGGTATCGCTTGAAACGCCAGTAGGTGAAGACGATGAAGATTCAACACTTGGTGAGTTTATTGAAGATGATAAAATGCTCTCGCCGTCAGAAGAAACCTCCAGAGGGCTTTTGCGTGACCATATTCACGATATTATTAATGACCTTCTCCCTCGTGAACAGAAAATATTAAAACTTCGTTTTGGTCTTGAAGATGGAATCGTGCGAACACTTGAAGAAGTTGGAAAAGAGTTCGGTGTAACGCGTGAGCGCATTCGTCAAATTGAGGCGAAAGCAATTGAAAAAATTCGCCAACACGAAAAATCAAAGAAAATTCAAAGTTATTAAAAAGAAAGACCTGGCGTTTGCTAGGTCTTTTTGCTTCTGGCTTTCGATGATTTTTTCTTTGGGAGAAATGTGTATGATTGACCACATTCGCCACAGTGATAGGTAGTATCAACTTCGTAGTGCCCCCAGCCTGGGCCGATGACTCTTGGCCCGGGGACATAGACCGTTCTTCTCTTGCGGACTTCGATGATGGATCCTTTTTTACATCCAGTGCATTTCGAATCGGTAGTTCTTTGTGTGTAGTCGGGCGGTATCGATTGCTGTGGGTAAGGATATGCAGGACTAACTGGAGCCTTGAGACATGCAATTCTCATTTCTTCCATGAGTTTAGCTAGTCGGGCTTTTGATACCTTCTTTACTGTTATTTTTGCTGGGCTTGGCGTTTTCTTTTTCATCTCTGGGGCTCCTTTTCGCTTATGCTGCGAAGTTTACCAAGAAGTTGAGAAAGCCCGATGCGAAGGCGAGTGCAGATTGGAAGGGCTCGCCAGCGTTGAATACGTGAGAGTCGTTTTTTCGCTTCGGTGCCGAGAGGGCAGTTGTGTGAGGGGAGCATACTACCGTCCCCACCGGCTTGAGTTTTTGGCTCCAAGATATGATCCCTCCTTTGTATTGATATTTGTAAGAATGTCTAATACGCACAGTAGCATGTTGTTTGTTTAGACTCAATAAAAATATTTAGGTTTATTTTTATATAAAAGTAGCTTGAATTTTTCGGTGTGCAGGGTATTATATAAATCATATTCCGCGGTAGCACAACGGCAGTGCAGCTCCCTGTTAAGGAGTTGGTTGTAGGTTCGAATCCTACCCGCGGAGCCATGATGGACCTAGAAAAGACAGCGAAACTGCTGGGAGGTTCTCCTATACCCATGGTAGTTTTACTTTTTGGTGGACTCTTTATTATCTCTTCTATTACTGCAGATGGTAAGTATATCTTTGAAAGTTTTACTACATTTATCTATGGTGTACTTTCAAGTTACGCCAGAATAGTAAGGAAAGATAATCGCATGGGGTATTGGACTTATTTTATTTTCCAAGCAATTTTTTTTGTTATTTGGGCAGTAGCTATTTTTGTAAAACTTTAGTTTGTAATAAGTCGTATAACAAGTAGATAGTTTTACAGTTAATATATAATTTATTTTTCGTGAAAAACTTTAAAAAATATTTACCACAAAATTTAATGTTTTTGTTGCAGGCAATGATTATATGGCTTGTGGCTGCGCGCGCTGATAGGTTAGAGCTAAGGTCTTTAGAGTTTTTATTTATATGGTTTGTTTTTGTGGTTATTAGTTATGCAGTAATTGAAGGCTCAAAACCAAAGGAAGAATAGTTAATTATATTTTTAGAATCTAAATAGAATTTTCTTAAATATCTTTTTAACAAAGTAGAGATAGACTCTAAAGTTTTGCGCTGCACAGAATAAATCGGGGCAAGTGAAGACAAAATATTAAATCATTGTCTACAATCTCTTTTTGGGTTGTTTGCCTAATATATACATTTGTGAAGGACTCAATAGTTTATCTGTTCGGTGAATACAGCCGATCCAGCAGCACGGGCGGCGTTTCCCTGCTACAAGTTCCGCAACTGTCCTTTTAATGTGTTGTATTCTAGTTTCTTGGCTTTTGACTGAGATCGTCCAACAGATCCATTCATTGCGCGCGAGTGGTGTAATGTTTTCCCATGCGGTAAGTGCTTTCGAAGAAGAAGTGAGTGCCTTTTGTAAATCTATGGGTAGTTTGTGAGCGGTGCCGCTAGAAATTCCTTTTTTCACCATATCGTTATTTTAACAAACTTCTTATATAATAAAACTTATGAATATCGAACCTATTATGTCTCAACCTCCCAACTTTCTGAATGACGATGGCACTGCTTCTATGGCGACTATGCTTCTTTTGTCTCATCACGCATTTCGTCGTGACATAGCGCGATTCATTCGCGCCGCAGCAGAGATTAAGGCCGGTGATGCTTCGCGTGCCGAAGCCGTGCGTAATGAGTGGGAAAAGAGTTATCGCAAAGCACTTCATGGCCACCATACAATGGAAGATATGAATATTTTTCCAGATATTAGAAAAAAATATCCGAACCTTGCACCTGCCCTTGATAAACTTACAGAACAACATCACAAAATTGATCCGTTAATTGAGAGGGGAGATAAGGCTTTTGCAGACCTCGCACATCCGGAAAATGTCGAAACAGTGTTTGCTGAATTAAAAACACTTCTCGATGAACATTTAACTTTTGAAGAGGCTCAAATTACTCCGTCACTCCGCGACATTAAGGAATTTCCTGCGCCAGCTGACAATGATAAAGCTAAGATGAGTGCTCAAGGTTTTGCTTGGAGTATGCAGGGCATTGCCCCTGAAGTACTTGATCAAGTACGAAAACTTTTGCCTGATATTTTGCTTGAAAAACTTCCAGCCGCGCAAACGGAATTTGATGTGCGTACGGAACAAGTGTGGGGAAAATACATAGTGGGGTCGGCAACAACACCGGTACCGAGAGGGTATTAATACTTTGGTTTAGGATGCATTATGAATCTAATTTTAAAAAAAATTAGCGCATGGCTTCCAATAATGATGTCGTTTGCAGCGTTGTCATTGGTGCTTGGGTATGTGGCACTATTTGGTATTAGTCGCGAAGTTGACGCAGATGAGGGGGCAGCGGCGCATGCATATCAATTACTTATAGCTGGGCAAGTGCCTATTATTTTATTTTTTATAATTAAGTGGCTACCTCAAAAACCAAAGCAAGGATTGATTGTGATTGCACTTCAAGTTGTGGCCATTGGTGTGGCGTTTGTTACTCTTTATTTTTTTGAGTTGTAGATTATTAAGTAATGCTCTTGACTTTATAGAAAAGTAGAGTTATTATTTTTTTGAAGTTCTTCGGATAAAGGAGGGGAATATGGCGAACCATTATCGGCATGTGAAGTGTCCTGACTGTCCTGCAATACTCAGGCTTGCGATTTCCCAAGAAACATTTGGGAAGATGGTTATCGTAACATGTCCAAAATGTGGCGTGCGATGTCGAACGACAATCCCAAAACCACCGCCGACAGTGCGAGAATCCATGATTCGTCAGTCTGCTGAAGATTTGCTCCGGGAGTTGTACGAGAGCGTTACCAAGCTCATGAGAGATGTAGGCTTGACGGCACGGTAAGAGTTACACGGTTCTCAGGAGTATAGAGTCTCTGCAAGCAGCTAACGAGAGGAGGAGTGGATGATCTACATTCTGACAATCGGAGGTAGCCCGCTGTGCGGCTGTTACTCAGCTCAACTGTTCGCTCTTGCGTGCGAGATGGCTCGACTCAGCAAAACAAAAAAGCATTTTTCTTGGGGGGGCGTTTGGGGTACTATTACGACGGATTACTCGTTGGGCTGTCTGGGGGGCATTACCGGCATTATTTTCCAAGTAACTTTCGAAACTGATGAAGCAAAATTCAAGAGTAGTTTCATCGTTCGGACTCAAGATATCCGCGCCGCAGGAGCAATGTACAATTAGCTAAGTCTTTCACATCAACTTCAAACAAGTAAAGCTCTAATATGAGCAGCGCTTGTTTGAAGTTTTTTTTACAAAAAAATACCAGTTATGCAAAACACATAACTGGCTGTAACTTTTTATTTTAGAACGATTGTTTGCTCGCGGTCAGGTCCGACTGAGAGCATTATGATATTTAATTTAGCTTTGGTTGAAATGTAATTAATAAGACGACGAAGTGGGGTAGGTATTTTACCTTCTTCACGACAGGTACTAATAGGGGCGAGCCATCCAGGGAATGACTCATATTGAGGTATGCAGTGTCGTATGACGTCGTAGTCTGGGATTGCGGTGTGAAGAGTTTCTCCAGGACGAAGTGTTCGGTCTTTACCGATATGGTAGGTGGGGCCTTCATATCGATATGTGGTACAAACTTTAATGACCTCACAAGCATCAAGTACATCAAGCTTTGTAAGAATGGTGTCGGGTCCCGTATGGCGCTGAGAGTATCTAAGTAAAGGGAGATCGAGCCAGCCCACACGGCGTGGTCGTTTTGTCGTTGCGCCGTATTCTAGGCCGGCTTTGCGAATTCCAATACCTTGGATAAATGGATCGGCGCTGTTTACGGATGCTTCTGGGTATGTATCATTCTCAACTTTTTCGGTGGTGTTAATTCTATTACACCACAGTGCTGAAGAGTCTCCTCCAAGTTCGGTAGGAAATGGCCCTCGACCAACACGAGTCATGAAAAACGCTTTTACAATTCCAAATGTA
>CAYIZO010000051.1:0-5473 GCA_964368005.1 uncultured Candidatus Saccharibacteria bacterium | reverse complement strand
GCATACGAGATGTAGCCGTGTCTGGAGTTCAGACGTGTGCTCTTCCGATCTTTAGGTATCGTGAAAGTGCTGATATATCGTCAGAATATCTTGAAGAAATTTTGCCGCATGTATTTGCGATGGTACGAGAAGCTTCTCGCAGGACACTCAAAAAGCGCCATTTTGATGTACAGCTTATCGGTGGGATGGTGCTCCACGAAGGATCAATTGCTGAGATGCGTACCGGTGAAGGGAAAACACTTGTTGCTACTTTGCCTGCGACGCTTAATGCTTTGCGAGGGCGGGGTGTTCATGTCGTGACGGTAAATGATTATTTGGCTCGTCGTGATGCGGTATGGATGGGTGAGATTTATAATTTTCTTGGGCTTAGCGTTGGGTGTATTGGGCACGACTCTTCATATCTTTATGATCCAAAATTTACTGAAGGGTCGCGTCAAGATGAAGCGCGTGATGTGCTTGGTAGTTTTAAAGTAGCTCAAGAATTCTTGAGACCGTGTACTCGGCAAGAAGCATACAAGGCTGATATTACTTACGGTACAAATAATGAATATGGCTTTGATTGGCTTCGCGATAATCTTGCAGTCTCGGCAGATGATATTCGTCAAAAAAATCACACTTATGCAATCGTTGACGAAGTCGATTCGATTTTAATTGATGAGGCGCGTACGCCGCTTATTATTTCAGCGCCTGATGATGAGGCAGCAGATTTATATAAAGTTTTTGCTCGCCTTGCCCCTCGGCTTAAAAAAGATGTTGACTATACGGTAGATGAAAAAATGCGTACGGTTATTGCGACTGATGACGGCATTTCAAATGTAGAAAGAATGCTTGGCGTGTCTGATATTTATACAGAGAGAGGTGTTAAATATGTACGACATCTTGAGCAAGCGTTGCGAGCAGAAACGCTTTTTCAAAAAGATAGGCATTACGTGGTACAAAACAATAGTGTCATAATCGTCGATGAATTTACAGGACGTCTTATGCCTGGGAGGCGTTGGTCAGATGGCTTACACCAAGCCGTTGAAGCGAAAGAAAATGTTTCTATTCAAAAAGAATCACGAACGCTTGCCACAATTACATTTCAAAATTATTTTCGTATGTATGAGAAGCTCTCTGGCATGACAGGAACAGCCGCAACATCAGCCGAAGAATTTAGTAAAGTTTATAATATTGATGTCGCTACAGTCCCAACTCATCACCCTATGGTTCGTAAAGATATCGCCGATAGAATTTATCAAACCGAGCGAGGTAAGTTGACGGCAATCGCGCGCGAGGTTAAAGAGAGACATAGGCGAGGTCAGCCGGTACTTTTGGGGACGGCATCAATTGAAAAAAATGAAATGCTCGGGGAGTACCTTACGCGTGAGGGTGTGCCACACAATATTCTTAATGCAAAAAACCATGAGCGTGAGGCTGAGATTACTGCTCAGGCGGGCAAGCTTGGTGCGGTAACTGTTGCGACAAATATTGCAGGTCGTGGCGTCGACATTATTTTAGGAGGCACCCCACCTGACGAAGAAGAATCCAAAAAAGTAAAAGAGCTTGGCGGGTTGTTTGTGCTCGGTACTGAGCGACACGAAGCACGGCGTATTGATAACCAGCTTCGAGGAAGATCGGGTCGGCAAGGCGATCCCGGTGAATCAAATTTTTACTTGTCACTCGAAGATGATCTTTTGCGTATTTTTGCGCCTGAACGAATTAAAAATCTTATGGGTAAGCTTGGAATCCCAGAAGATCAACCGATTGAGGCGGGTATGGTTTCGCGTGCGATCGAGCAAGCACAAACAAAGATCGAAGGTTTCCACTTTGATACACGTAAACATTTACTTGAATATGATGATGTTTTAAGTAAGCAGCGAACAAGCGTATATCGTTCACGATACGAAATGTTAATTGCTGAAAATGATACGGTCGCCAGAAGAGTTAGCGAGACATTGGATCTGTTTAGCGCTAATGTGCTTGGCGTTGAAGTTGATGCTGACGTGGTGCGTAAAATTTTCTCTGCGCTCATTGGTCGTGAAGATCAGGCATTATTGCCAGCCGATGATCTTGATATGCCCGAAGCGTTTCGCAATGCTCTTGAGGCAGAATTACAGACTCGCATGATACGAGATAAAGAATCTTTTATGCGCAATGCTCAAGTTTTATATTTACAAATTGTTGATATGTTATGGCGAGATCATTTAGAGGTTATGGAATATACTCGAAGTTCTGTGGGGCTTCGTGCGTATGGTCAACGCGACCCACTTGTAGAATACAAAAATGAAGCACATCGACTTTTTAAAACATTTCATGCAAATTTAGCGCAAATGTTTACTGAAAATCTTTTCAAAATTGGCGAAAATGCACATTTGCATATGCGACCACAAGCAATGATTACCAATGAACAGCGAGCGGTGGCGGCGCGCGTCATTAAAAATGCTGAAGGCGATAAAGTAGGTCGCAATGATCTTTGCCCGTGCGGCAGCGGGAAGAAATACAAAAAATGCGGTGATTTGAACACTGAAGAGCATCAGAAGAATCTGGAGAGTAGAAAATGAGAATAGAAAAAATACCTACACCAATATCTTTAGAAGACCTTTTGGAGGGTCTCGAAACTGGTTTTTTGCTTGAAATAAAAGAGGAAGATAAAGTTAGGATTCATGCTGCGATGTCTGAAGCAGATGTAGTGCGATACTATCAGGCAGTTGGCGCTTTAGAAGACGACCAGAGACAAAAAGTTTTAGATGGTTGGATACCGAGACCAAAAATTCTCTATCACGCGTCGCACAATGGAAGCATCGAAACGTTCGAACCTCGAGAAGAAAGTAAAAGGCATCCTAACGACCCACCACGAATTTATGCTTCGCCGATGGAAACTGTTTCCTCGATGTTTCTTCTTGAACAATCAAATACTGATATTTCGGGGTCCTATGATGGTGGGAAAACATGGGTGTTGGTTGCGAAGAGTATAGAGGATTTAAAAAGAAGAAATCAAAAAGGATATATTTATACATTTGATCCTGGAGCTTTTAGTGCTGATGTAGAAAAGGGGCTTGGATTATATGAGTGGTTTAGTGAGAAGAGTATTGTGCCCACAAATAAAGAAGAAACCGAGCCAGCTCTTCAAGAAATGCTTAAACTAGGAGTAGAGATATATATCCCTTCAAGCGAAGTTCCAATGGAAAAATTCCAGTCTGGAGATCAAGCGCTTTTGTTGTCAAAAATGCGACAAATAACTCTTGAGGATTTATAATTTTTCTAATAAAACTCCATGTCAAAAAATGCGGGGATTTAAATATAAAAGAGGAGTACGGGAGGTTAATAGAGGGCAAGAAGTAAGCATGACAACTAAAGAATATACAATCCAAGATTTTCTCGAATCCAAGAATGCCATCGGTGGATCGTTTAATTCCGACGGCTCAAAAGTAGCTTTTTTAAGTAATGAAAGCGGTACCTACCAACTGCATATTATTCCGCGTAATGGAGGAGAGTCTGAGCAGCTTACAAACTATGATGACGCTGTAACGTTTGCATCATATTCTCCCATAAAAGATGAAATTATTTTTGGTATGGGTAGTGGGGGTGACGAGAAAGTCCAGTTATATCTTTACGACACTGCAAACAAATCGGTAAAGCCACTTACCGATAATCCAAATTCCATGTATCGCTTTGGGGGGTGGTCGCGAGATGGTAGATATATTGCGTATGTGTCTATAGAAAGAAATGGTAAGGATTTTGATACGTATGTGCGAGATCTTTTCTCGGGCGATACTCGGTGTGTATATGATAAAGGTGGTGACTGGAGTGCGTGCGGGTTTTCTCCTTCAGGAAAATATTTGGTTATAGCGAGAAATAATAAAAATTGGGATCACGATTTATTTTTAATTAACCTCGAAACAAATGAAATTGAACACATAACACCTCATACTGAAGAAGCAGCCTTTATGATGCCTCGATGGCTTCCTGATGAAAGCAAGATCTTTTTTATTACAAATCGGGATAGAGATATTCCTGCTGTAGCGACATATGATCTCAAGAAGAAAATTATTGAATACATACTAACGCCAAAATATGAGGTTGAGGGTATTTCAGTGGACTGGGAGGGGAAATATCTTGCTGTAGGTACTAACGAAGATGGCTATGGAAAGCTTACATTCTTAGATTTGAAAACACTTAAGCAGCTTTCTTTACCGCTGCTACCCGATGGAGAAATTGGGGCTGTAATATTTTCAAAAGATGGCAAATATCTTTGTTTAAATATTCAAAGCGCAATTACAAATCCTGATCTTTGGATGATTTCAATTGAAGATCAGAAAGTATGGCGATTAACGAAAAGCGTACAGAAAGTACCCGAAAATGTTTTTGTAGAACCGAAACTTATTTCATTTTTTTCGTTTGATGGACTAAAGATTTCAGCATTCATTTTTTCTCCGAAAAATCGTGATATCAGTAAAAAATTGCCGGCAATAATAAATATTCATGGCGGACCCGAGAGCCAATACCGCCCAGGATTTTATCCACTTACTCAATACTTTGTTGACAAGGGGTATGCGGTGATTGCTCCAAATGTTCGAGGTAGTTCGGGGTATGGAAAGAAATTTTTAGCGCTTGATGATAAAGAAAGGCGTCTTGATTCAGTGAAAGATCTGGTGGCTTTACGTGAGCATTTAGTGACAAAAGATGCTTTTGATATGACTCGTATAGCATTAATGGGTGGAAGTTATGGAGGTTTTATGGTTTTGGCAGGTTTGGCCTTTTATCCGGACTTGTGGGCGGCTGGAGTAGATACGGTTGGCATCTCTAATTTTGTAACATTTTTGCAAAACACAGCACCATATCGCCGTGCAATTCGTGAGGTAGAATACGGTTCACTCGAACACGATCGTGAAATGCTCGAAAAGATTTCACCTTTTAATTATATCGAAAACATTAAAGCGCCTCTCTTTGTAATACATGGTGCCAACGATCCACGAGTACCACTATCGGAGGCAGAACAAATTGTTAATAAGTTGCATGAGCTAGGAAGGCGGGCAGAATTATTAGTGTATGCAGATGAAGGTCATGGTCTTGCTAAGTTAAAAAACCGATTGGATGCTTATCCGAGAGTAATTGCATTTTTAGACAAACATCTCAAATTCTCCTAGTGAGACGAGATATCAAAAAATAATAGATAAAAAAAGCCCTGCACGGTGTACCATGCAGGGCTGTGATGATTGCAAGCGTTGCTTGCGTTCTGCTTTTCAGTGACCGAAGGAGATAGGAACGTACTTGCCGCCCGTCGCGCTCGCGAGTCGCTTCAAGGGCTGTTCGCACTCGAAGTGACCGTCCGCATTTGGGAGACAAGTAGCAACGATGGTTGGGAAGCCGAGATTGTCGAGTCTCGCTGGCCAGTCGTCGCCTGGTTCATCGGTGCCGAGATAGATGCGGTCGGGCCCCCCTTCCTCGACGGCAGTACGAAGCGCCTCGAATGCGTTCTCGAAGTCGCCTTGCA
>CAYIZO010000050.1:0-5648 GCA_964368005.1 uncultured Candidatus Saccharibacteria bacterium | reverse complement strand
GGCACTTATAAAAAGATCAAACAGTTTTTCATCAATATCTTCTTTGCGCAAAAATGCCTGAAAAAGCACCCCATTTTCCTCCAGATCAAAAAATGCCGATCCACCATGCGGTCGGAGAGCGCGCACTCGACCTGCAATTGTAAATATTTTTTTACCACGAAGCAGCGCAGCAAACTTACCTTTCACCTCTCCAATAGCGTGCGTTCGATTAGAATGCGCAGGAAAAGCCTCACCAAAGTGATCTATAAGTAATGCTAATTTTTTATATCGAGCGTCTTGGATTTCTCCGAGTGAACTCATAAAGTATTTTAACCTACGTCAATAATATGATATTCCTGTTGCCCCTTTGGAGTTGAGACGAGAATTTTTTCATTTTTTTTGCGGCCCAAAAATGCCTTCCCAAGTGGTGACTCGTGTGAAATTTTTCCTTTGAGTGGGTCTGCCTCTTCTTTACTCACAATAACAAATTGCTGACGAGATCCCTGGCGCTCAAAGAATACCGTAGACCCAATACGCACTTCGGGAGTCATTGTATGAGAAATAATTTCCGCTCGCGCTAAGAGATCTTCGAGTTTTAAGATTTCAGACTCATTCACCATTTGCTCATCTTTCGCTTCAGCATATTCTGCATTTTCTGACAGGTCTCCTAAGCTCTTTGCGAACTCTAAATGCTGAGCAATCTCAATACGACGCCTGGTCTTGAGATCGCCTAATTTTTCACGTAAATCTGAAAAACCCTCTTTCGAAAAATATACTTTGTCATCATCCATAGTTTGTATTTTTGCATCCATAAGCGTATAAAACTGTATTTTAGTGGACTTTTTTAATAATGTCAATTCAGAAGTCCTTCTACCCCTCCGTGGTCAAAAATCCAGCGAGTCACATCAGAAGCTACAGCACTTGCCCCAACAAGATTCTTGTGAGATCCAGATTCCATAAGTATAACAACCCCAATTTTGGGCTTTTCGTAAGGCATATATCCTATAAACCAGGAGTTTACTCTATCTTTATTTCCAATTTCTGCCGTGCCAGTTTTTGCCGCGTATCCACCTGGAACCCATGATACCGCGGCAGCCGTCCCACCAACTTCAGCAGATTTCCGCATACCTTCTTTGATAACCTTATAGTATTCAGAACTTAAGGGTACGGTATCAACTAGAGGGCGCCCCTCACCTTTTACAAGATACGGCACAAACGCTTTGCCGTTGTTCGCGAGCATTCCAAGTCCACGCATAACCTCAAGTGTAGTTACAAGAATATCCCCCTGTCCGATACTGGCGTGGTACGTATCACCAATACGCCAAATTGGATTTTCGGGGTGAGATTTTTTCTTTGTTTCTGGATCAGGCAAAAAACCAACTTTTTCTCCTGGCAAATTAATTCCTGTCGGCGTATTAAAACCAAAACGCGAAAGCCATGATTTAATCTTTAATATCCCAAGACCACTTACATCTCCAAAACCACCCCCAACAGTATAAAAGTAAACATCACTTGATACTGCAAGAGCACGACGCATATCAACATACCCATGCGCCTTCCAATCGAGAAATGTGCTCACCTTACCTTTTTGAAACGGATCTGGTATTGATAAAGATCCAGAACTAAAAATTTGCTTCTCGGGCGATATAATATGTTCCTCAAGTGCTGCGAGAGCAATAAATGGTTTTAAAATTGACCCTGGCGCATATGTCCCTGCAACCGCCCGGTTAAAAAGAGGTGCATTTGGACTCGAAAAAAGTTCTTTTGCGGCTGCTTGATTTAACCCTTTTGAGTAAAGATTTATATCAAAACTTGGGTCGCTTACAACAGCAAGAATTGATCCATCCGTAACCGAAAAAATAATTCCCGCTCCACCATGAAAACCTCGTTCCGATACAACACGGTTAATGTTTGACCATAATGCTTCTTGTAATTCTGCATCAAGCGTTGTCGTTATATTCTCTCCTGCCTGTGGCTGCTTAATAACTCCTCGAGATAAAATTTTACCTGATGCATTTAACTCTTCATTCCGTTCCCCAGGAATACCTCGAAGTCTGGTGTCATATTGTTCTTCAAGTCCCGTTTTCCCCTTTTCATCAATACCCAGATCGCTTGTTCCTAGTTTTATATCTTCCGCCGTTATAGACCCCACAAAACCTAATATATGGCTATACGCAAATGGATGACGAACCTGCCGCCAATATCTTACTTCTTGCTTCTCATCAACTGAAACCTCGTTTGATATAAGTACACGGCCCTTTCGATCATATATAAGACCCCGCGGGGGCTCGATATATGTCTTCTGAATATAATTATTTTCGGCGCGACTCTGAAGCTCAGCGCCTCGAACAACTTGAAGCCAAAAAGTTCTACCAAATAAAAAAGCTCCAAAAAGAAACAAAAATACAGCAAATGAATATATAGCACCACGACTTATTGGTCGTTCAATAACACCCTCAAGTCTTTCTCGAGCAAACCCTGGGATATTCTCTGAATCTAAAAATATCTCATCAGGGGTGAGTGAAAAATCTTCAGAATATGATTTTTTCTTCCACAAAAGCATACGAGAATAATTTAATCGAAAAGAATATGCCGTACATTGTTATACCAACAAATACCGCAAGTAAAAACTGATGAGACAAAAAAAGACTACTTCGTAAAAATAATTCTGACATACTCGGTCGCATAACTATATAGTGCAAAATCGCTAGGCTCTTACCGTATAAAACCACGCCAAGAGAAAATGCGAGAAACCGAGAACTGTATGATGAGGCATCAAATAGATCAGCTGCTGCATGAGTCATAAATAATGCTAACCAAAGCGCAGACCCCGCAAGGCCAAAGGATAATAATGAGTAAACTTCAACAGCAAAAAATCCAATAGATACTGCTGGCCAAAAAAACCAAGATCGATAACGAAACAAGGCCAGATAAAATAACATTATTATATAGATATCAACCGCCATACTTAGTGAACTAGAAGCTCAACCTGCTGAAGTGTGGTTAAATTTACAGGACTAGAAACCATTAAAATCAGAAAGGGATCCGAAACGACATCAATAATTCGTGACACCGTCCCCAACGAGAGAGCGTCGCCGTCGTCATTATATACAATATCACCTTTTTGGACATCGCTACCGCGAGGCACACGCGCTTCTAACAAGGAAGCTCCTTGTCCAATCAGTTCGAGTGGTATTCCCGACCTAGAGATCACTCCTTGTATTCTAAAGAATGGAGATGTAATCGATTGTACCTTACTCGAATTATTACTCTGAACCGTAACAATGCCTACCAATGAGTCCCCCGAGAGAACTTTCGTGCCGACTTCAACACTCTTATTAATTAAAAATACATCTTGAAATTCATCAGAACGCTTTGCAATAACACGTATTGAAGACGAATTTGGTATTGCACTCGATACAAGACTCTCGCTTTTAAGGACCTGAAGATTTTGAAATACAATGGAGTTGGCAACGCGTAATATAAACTGCTCAAAAGGAACAAGTATTTTTGTAAAAAGCGCTATAACAAAAAAAAGAGAAAACGCACCAAAAAAAATATATCGAACTTTAATTGATCGCCGTCTCATACTCCACCTCTAGCAAGACCTCTCTAAGCTTATCGATATCTTCAAGAATAATTCCAGCACCTCGTACCACCGCAGTTAACGGATCTTCTGCAACTCGTACAGGAATTCTTGTTTCGCGCTCAATAAGCGTATCAAGACCTCGAAGTAACGAACCTCCTCCGACTAATACGATCCCTCTATGGATAATGTCCGCGACTAGCTCAGGAGGAGTCATCTCAATTGTTTCGCGAATAGCTTTAATAAGTATCGTGATAGAGCTCCGCATAGCTTCACGAATATCGCTATCTGTTACTAACACTTCTCTCGGCAATCCTGTTACCAAGTCACGTCCTCGCATCGTCGCTTCAAGCGGCATATCCTGAGGCAGCACAGATCCAATAGCAATTTTCAAATCTTCCGCCGTACGCTCTCCAAGCAAAAGCTTAAACTCATCTCGCGCGTATTGGATAATATCATTATTAAGACGGTCTCCAGCAACTCGTAAGTTTTTTGCAGCAACTATCCCTCCGAGTGATACGACTGCTATGTCGCTAGTCCCACCACCAATGTCAACTATCATATTTCCAACTGGGTCTTGAACCTCAAGTCGAACTCCAATTGCTGCAGCCATAGGCTCTTCTACGAGATACACTTCCGATGCCCCTGCCGAAAGTGTGGCATCTTTAACTGCTCGTCGCTCAACCTCTGTAATGCCTGAAGGAATCCCAACAACTACACGCGGTCGGCTGAATAATGCGGTACGCTTCCCTGCTGCGCGCTTAATAAAATACCGAAGCATTTCTTCTGTGACTTCGAAATCTGAGATGACACCATCTACCAATGGCCTGTTTGCTACGATATGACTTGGCGTTCTACCAACCATGCGCTTTGCCTCCATTCCGACCGCCACAATATGCCCAGTCTTTTGATTGATTGCTATAACCGATGGCTCATTAATAACAATCCCCCGCCCACTTACATAGACTAAAGTGTTTGCAGTACCGAGATCAATCCCAATATCTGTACGGCCAATTAAAAGCGAGAGATATTTATTTAACATACTAATTTTAGAAATGACTGAATGTCCATCAGCGTAACGTCGGTCTCAGAGCGTTTCTTAACTTCAATTTTATTTTCTTTGACTGTTTTTTCACTCACCACTACTCGCCATGGAATCCCAATCAAATCAGAATCACTAAACCGTTCGCCAGGAGTTTTATCTTCCCTATCATCAAACAAAACGTCTACTTTCTTTTTTTGAAGCTCTTGATAAATCGAGATGGCAAACTCCTTTACTTTGGGAGAAAGCGCCAAAATATGCACTCGAAATGGCGCGACCACCTCTGGCCATATAATTCCACGCTCATCATGATGCGTTTCCACAAGCGTCCCAACAAGTCTTCCAGGACCAATACCATATGAGCCCATAACGACTGGTTTTTTCTCGCTTTTTTCATCTTGATAGAACAACCCAAATGCTTCAGAAAATTTTATACCAAGTTTAAAAATATTGCCTACTTCAATACTCTTTCCTATCTGAAGCTCGCTCTGACAATTCGGACATTTTTTAAAATCAGCAATAATTTCTTTATTTCGTGCAAATGAACACTTCGTACAATATACAATCTCATCCTCACCAGCATCTGAGAGTACCTGAAACTCGTGCGAAAATTCTTTCGTAAACGCACCTCCCGACGCCTCTACACAGTACGCGTCGAGATCTAGACGCTTAAAAATAGAACGATAGGCTTCTGTAGCAACTTGGTAAAACGAATCTAAATCTTCTGGGGTCGTGTGGAAGCTATATAAATCTTTCATTAAAAATTCTCGTCCGCGAACAATGCCAGATTTTGCACGAGGTTCGTCGCGAAATTTTGTTTGTATTTGAAAAACATACTGCGGCAAATCACGGTACGATGAAATAAATGGCATCGCGACTTTCGTAATAATTTCTTCATGAGTCCAGCCCAAACCATACTCGCGATCGCTTCGGCCCTTAAGCTGAAACATTACTTCACGGCCTGGCTCTTTCCAGCGTCCGGTGCGTTCCCCGCTTTCTTTAGGATGCAGCGCCGGCATCAAAATCTCAATTCCGCCGGTT
>CAYIZO010000049.1:0-5668 GCA_964368005.1 uncultured Candidatus Saccharibacteria bacterium | reverse complement strand
CAGAGTTTTGAGGCACTGAGTTCCTAAACTCGACATCAATACGAGCATCTCCTTTAAAATCGACTCCGAAGTTTAAGCCATAAAATACAAGCGACGCAGCAGAAAGCGCAAAAAGAACGCCAGAAAATATATAGAAAATTTTACGAGATTTTACAATATTCATGATACTCTCCCTATACCGCTTCCATATAAAAACTTCAGTGTACGACTAGGCACATGTTTACGTGAATGAAGTGCGCGCAAAAATGTACGGGTCACCATAATCGCTGAGAACATTGACACTCCAATACCAAGACCTAGAGTCAACGCAAAACCTTTTACTGCATCTGACCCAAAATACCAAAGAATGACCGCCGTAATAAGACTTGAGATATTCGAATCGCGAACTGATGTCCATGCGCGCTTAAACCCTTCTTCAATTGAAGTACCCAAAGTTTTACCGCGACGCAACTCTTCTTTCATGCGCTCAAAAATAAGGATATTAGCATCAACCGCCATACCAATAGACAAGATAAAGCCCGCAATACCTGCCGTTGAAAATGTAACCGGTATTAATTTAAAAATCGAAAGCGAGAGGGAAACATAAATTAAAAGCGACACCACCGCAATAAGCCCCGGCAACCTATACCAAGAAAGCATAAATACCATAACAAATAAGAAACCCAGAAGTCCCGAGAAGAAACTCTTCTTCAAAGAGTCCGCGCCGCGCGCAGGCTCTTCGGTGCGCTGAGAAATAAGCTCAATCGGCACCGGCAGTGCTCCAGAATTGAGTCGCTGTGAAAGTAGGCGCGCCTCTTCAGGCGTAAAATTGCCTGTAATCTGTGCTGTGCCCCCATCAATCTTTTCGCGCACAATTGGAATACTAATAGGCACCCCATCAAGAAAAATAGCGATAGGTTTATTGATATTTGCTTCTGTGAGGTTAGCAAAAATTTTAGATCCTTCGTCATTAAAAATTATCTGCACTTCTGCCGTACCTCCCGTTTGTGCAAATTCAAACCGTGCGCTTTTCAAATATCGACCAGTTAGTTCAGTGGGAGCAAATGCTGCTAGCGGATTTTTTTGCGCCTCTTCATCTGAAATTTCAGGACGACGAGTCTGGAATTCAAGATACGGAGTCTCTCCTATGAGCCTAATGGCATCCGCAGGATTAAAAATCCCCGCGAGCTGTACACTAAGATGCTCTTCTCCAAGAGTCCGCTCAACGCGCACAATCGGTTCTGAAACGCCAAAAAAATTCACCCGACGCTCAATAACATCTCGCAAGCCTTCAAGGGCAGAAGACTTTTGATCATCTCGAATTTTTGACATATCTGCCTTGTACGTAAGGTGAATGCCTCCTTTTAAATCGAGCCCAAGTCGAAACGGTACATTTAATTTTTCCCATATACCCCATTTCGGATATACGAAATACCCAGCAAGACCACCGAGAATAAGAAGCGCAAGGGCAAGTAATCGAAATTTCATAGAATGAGAGCCATTATACCAACGCGCATTAAAAAGGCAAGAAAAACTTATACTATGAATTTGCTTTGTCAAGATTGTTAAAAAATAATGCGACACTTACAATGCCGATAGAAAGGAGTGCGTAATGTCACAATCGGAAGAAAGACCGCCTCACAGCACCCTGACAAAAAAAATAGTTCCCAATTACCAAACGCTCCGACAAATCACCAATGGTCTCCGTGCCGCATCCAACCGTATCGTACTCACACTTGGCTCGTACGATATGCTTCATATCGGACATGTTCGCTACCTCATGCGAGCCAAAGCTCAAGGCGACTACCTCATCGTTGGCGTCGATAGCGACTCAGCAATCCAACGCTACAAAGGTCCACATCGCCCACTCATCCCACAAGACGAACGAACTGAAATGCTTTCGTATCTCAACTGCGTTGATTTCATCACCCTTGTTGATGATGTTGACCAGCGAGGTAAGTGGCAATACGGTCTCTTGAAAATGATCAGGCCCACTATCTTTGTAGCAGTTGAAGATAGCTATCCTGAATCGCAACGAAAAGTAATTCGTAAATACTCAGGAGAGCTTGTGGTATTTCCACGACAAGCTGAACGTACATCGTCAACCGATATTTTCCAGCGCCTCATTCAAAATCTACCGCTCCTCATGGAATCGGCTGACAGAAGGAGTACATAATGCCCTCCCCGATGTCCTATATACTCGCGTATATTCCGGTCATCCACCAAGGGTATATCACATTTCTTCAAAAACACTACCATGTCGGCTGTCCAATCTTGTTGCTTTCCGATGCCCTGGTAGACGAGTATAAATTTCTCGAACGAGAAATACGTGCGCTCGATTCAAAAACTACACAGAGACTACTTAGGGCACTCGGCTTTCTCCAAACAGAAATTCTCACTCATAACGACTTTTCTATTTTGAGTGGAAAACATTTCACTCTTCCGGATGAAGGCATTACACGACGATTCGCAGGCGATCACCTCCAAGACTGCACTGTCGAATTTGACCGTACATTTTTGCGATGGGATGAAACCTATGTATCGTCGCAAGATCCTGTCACCTTTGATCGTATCTCTGAAGACCCTCAAGATAGGGCTTATATGGACCTCGCCCGAACGGAAGGTGAAAAAAGTTCTGACTGGTGGAGACGTGTCGGAGCAATAGTTCCGCTTACTTCGGCAAGTGACTTCTCTGTGTCAGACTTTGACCTTGCTGCTCACAATACGCACATGCCCTCAGAATACAGCCCATACGCATACGGCGATATCAGAGACTTCATTCCGGCTGGACAGAACAATGATGTGTGTTCAGCCATCCACGCTGAAAAAGCAATTATCTGCGAAGCTGCACGACGCGGCATACCGCTTCAAGGAAAACACATCTACACCTCCGTTTTCCCCTGCCCTGACTGCGCAAGATGGATCGCGAGGACAGGCATCAAAAAATGCTTCTACGGCTCCGGACACGCGTCGCTTGATGGTGAAAAAAACCTCAAAGCTTATGGCGTCGAAATAATTTACGTAAAATAAATGCCCAGAACAGTATTGTTCTGGGCCTTTTCTTTTTTTGGCTTTTCTATCCTACTGGAAACTGCACTACCTTTGCTCTCCTTGTTTTGAAAGTATACTTTGGAACAATAAGATGCCCATGTAAATGACATACCGTTGCTCCAGTGTACCTCGTATCCCCAAAACGCATCGTAAACGCTCCTCCTCGGATACGAAAGCGAACCATTGCCCAACTTACCAACTTCTTGATGCTGACAAAATCATTTACAGAAAGTTCGGTGAATTGTTCAAGATGCTTTGTAGATACAATGAGGAGATGCACTCGCGCGTTAGCATATGGATGCATATTACGAACCGCAACCCATCCACCAACACGCCTAAGAATCACACTATTTTTGTAGAGAAAGTTCCCAGGACAAAAAGGACACTTTCCGTCCTGAGCGATTTGCTCGAGCGTTGCGCGATACTTTGGACTCCTTGCAGAATGTAAATCGACAATTTTATTTCTTGGCATACTATCCTCGTCTTTCGTACTCTAGAAACGCATACGGAAAAGGATTTTTTTCATCCGCCAAAAATGCTTCGCGCTGAGTAAGACGCCACTGGGCCTCTGGGAGGTCCGAGAAAAATGTATCCGCTTCCGAAAAATCTGCATCAATCACGGTCAGGTACACGCGCTGTACGTAAACCTCGAGAGACTCTCTGTACACCTCGGCTCCGCCGATGATGAAAGTTTTTGCAGCACCCAGCCTACTTGCAACATCGATTCCCTCAGGCAATGAATTTGCCCGAATATATGGAAGTTCGATATTTACCGCACTGCGTGCAAGCACGATGTTTGCTCGGTCCTTTAGTGGCTTCGGCAACGACCACATTGTTTTTCGACCCATGATGACTGCATGAGTTATTGTGAGACTTCGAAACCGAGCCATATCGGCTCGCATCGAAGGCCACGGGAATCCTCCTTTCATTCCAATCTCATGATTTCTTCCCATTGCTACTACGGCGCAGATCTCCACGTCGTCCTCCTTTATAGTGCGACTGGTATGTCTTTGATTGCTGGATGTGGGCGGTAGTCTTCGAGCTGAAAATCATCGAATCGAAATCGAAAAATATCCTGGACCTCGGGGTTAATCACAACCCGAGGAAGCGCCCGAGGTTCGCGTTCAAGCTGCGGACCAGCAAACGGGATCTGATCGAGATAGATGTGTGTGTCTTCAGTCGTGTGAACAAATTCATAGGGCACAAGCCCTGTCACCTGCGCAACCATATGCAACAAGAGTGAATAACTTGCGATATTGAACGGCACGCCGATCAACACATCAGCACTACGCTGGGTCAAATGAAGCGAGAGCTTCCCGTCCACGACATAGAACTTGAAAATGTGGTGACACGGAGCGATGAACACAGTATCTGCGTCTTCCGGATTCCACGCAGTGACAATGAGTCGCCGAGAATTCGGATTTCGACGGATCTCGTCAATCACGGCACTAATCTGATTTAGCAAGGCGCCATCTCTTTTTTGCCAACGAACCCATTGAGGACCGTAAATCGGTCCGAGATCGCCAACCTCGCGCCCGTATCTTGCGCAAATTTCTTCAGACCCCCACTGATCCCATAAATGCACACCATGCTTCTGCAGATCAGCGACATTACTCGATCCTGATAAAAACCATAAAAGCTCATGCACGAGAGCCTTCCACGAACCCTTCAAGCTTCGGGTAGTGATGAGTGGGAAACCCTCGCTCATCAAATACCGATGCGTGCGGACAAATACAGATATATTCCCGACGCCTTGCGGATCGCCTTTTCGCACTCCATTGGACAAAACATCTCTCACAAGCGCTAAGTATTCCTTCATGATACTCCTCCTTTTCGGGTAGAAAATTAAAGAACGCTCACAGTGAAAGTATCACTGCGAGCATTCTTTGGTCAAGCCTAATCTATATTTTACTTTTCTATCTCAATACCCATGCTTCGTGCAGTGCCTGCAATAATTTTCTTAGCGCCTTCAATATCGTTCGCGTTTAAGTCTTCCATTTTCTTTGCAGCAATCGTATCAAGATCAGCTTTGCTAATGCGCCCCACTTTATTTTGAAGTGGAGTGCCAGAACCCTTCTCAACTCCAGCCGCCTTACGAAGAAGGTCCGACGCGGGAGCGGTCTTAAACACCATCTCAAATGAACGGTCAACAAAAATGGTTACTTCGACAGGAACAATATCACTTCCTCGCTCACGAGTACCATCATTGAAGCGTGATACGAACTCCCCCAAGTTAATACCGTGAGGTCCAAGTGCAGTACCTACGGGCGGTGCTGCAGTTGCCTTGCCTGCAGGTATTTGTAATTTTACTTTTATTTTAATTTGTTTTGCCATTGTAGTGAGCGAGCAAATTTTGAATTTTTGTCAGCGTCGGAGCCCTTTGGGTTAAGCTGCAAAAATTCTAATTTGCGGGCGTTATTATAATTTCTTCGTTTGCAGTGGATCGAGCTCTACTGGAGTCTCTCTGCCAAACAAGGATACCAGTACTTTAATCTTTCCACGCTCTTCGTCAACCTCATCGACCTTCCCCTCCATCTCTTTAAATGGTCCATCAGCAATTCGCACCGCATCTCCTTTTTGAAGAGCAATCTTGTGCCGAGGCTCTTTTGCCTCCATACGCACAAGCAAACTATCAACT